>NZ_JBBJUP010000007.1:0-248570 GCF_037727765.1 Pseudonocardia spirodelae
CAGCGCGAAGACCGCGCCGGCGACCTGCGGGACCCGGGCGTCGGCCAGGACGTCGACGGCGATCAGGCGGGGCTGCTCGCCGTCGGGGGTGCCGCCGGGTGCGGGTGCGGGCGGGTGGGCCGGGAGACCGGGGGCGGGGGAGCGGGGGCCGGCGTCGCGATCGGCCCGGTCGCCACTGTCCGGAGCACGCATGGGCGCGACGCTACCCGCGGGTCGTCCGCACCCCGACGCGGCGTCGGGTCGCCGCGACGGGTGCGTCCCACCGCGCGCCGAACGACGCCGGCCGCGACCGATCCGCCCGCTTATCAGGTTAGGCTCACCTTCCTTTCTGGAGGGAGATCCATCGTGTCCGTCGCCCCGCCGCCCGCCGCGACCCTCGGTCGCCGCGGCCTGCTCGCCGGCGCCGCCGGCCTGTTCCTGCTCGCCGGATGCGGCGGCCCGCAGCCGTCCGGCGACGGCCCCGCGGCGCCGTCCGCCACCGGCTACCCGGTGACCGTCCGGCACGCGCTCGGCGAGACCGTCGTGCCGGACCGGCCGCGCCGGGTCGTCACGCTGAGCGCGGCGAACACCGACGTCGCCCTGGCCATGGGCGTGCTCCCGGTCGCGATCCCGCGCACGGTCTACGGCGGCGACGCCGAGGGCGTGCTCCCCTGGGTGCGCGACGCGATCACCGCCCACGGCGGCGAGTTCCCGCAGGTCATCGGCACCGACGACCTGGCGGCGGTCCCGCTGGAGCAGGTCGCGGCGGCCCGTCCGGACCTCGTGCTCGCCACCTACTCCGGCCTGACCGCGGCCGAGTACGACCAGCTCTCCGCCATCGCGCCGACCGTCGCCTACCCCGACGCGCCGTACTCCACGGCCTGGCAGGAGCAGACCCGCGTCGCCGGACGGGTGTTCGGGGACCCAGCACGGGCCGAGCAGCTCGTCGCGGCGACCGAGGAGCGGCTGCGCACGGCGGCCGCGCGGCACCCGCGGCTGGCCGGGGCCACGTTCGTCTACACCGGCGGGATGGACGGCGGGGCGCTCGGCGTCTTCCGTGCCGGTGACGTCCGCGTCCGGCTCGTCACCGACCTCGGGCTCGCACTCGCGCCCTACGTCGAGCAGAACGCCCCCGGCGACGGCGAGGTCTACTACACCGTCAGCGGCGAGCTGCTCTCCCGCGTGGACTCCGACCTCGTGATCGGCTTCTTCGCGACCGAGCAGGAGGCGCAGGCGTTCCGGACGGCCCCGGGGGTGTCGCTGTTGCCGGCGATGCGTCGCGGCGGGTTCGCCCCGGTCGTCGGCGCGGACCGCGTCGTGGCCAGCTCGGCGCCCTCGGTGCTGTCGATCCCGTGGGTACTCGACGCGTACCTGCCCGTCCTCGCCGGGGCGGCCGATCGCTCGCGCGGGTGAACGGAGCCGTCACACACATGTCGTAGTGAAGGCGTAACTATCGGTTATCCGTGCTGGTCAACGCGAACGGGTGAAAGGTCGTTGCGTCCCTCTTCGGGCCTCGTTGGGTGGGGCAAGACCGTTTGCGACGGTCTAACGATCAACCATGGAGGTTGTGAGATGCGGAAGTCCGTTCGCGGCGCCATCGTGGGTGCCGCTCTGCTCCCCCTGGCCGTCGCCGCCCCGGCTGCGGCGTTCGCCGGCACCACCGGCTACGACGAGGGCTCGTCCGACAAGGGTCACTCGAAGCACGAGGGTGGCAAGGACAAGCACCACGAGCACGGCAAGAAGCACGACCACAAGAAGTGGGACCACAAGCACGAGGACAAGTCGCACGGCATGCTGCCGGAGCTGCCCTCGACCCCGCTCGACCCGATCCTGGACATGCTTCCCGGCGCGCCGGAGGCCCCGGCGGCGCCGGTCGGCTGATCGAGCGACCCGTACAGCGGGCCGGTCGGGACTGCCGGGGGGCGTCCGGGCCGGCCCGCTGTCGCGTTCCGGGGCTCTGTGTTCGAGGGGTCAGAGCGCCGGTGCGGGGTCGGCCGTCGGCGAGTCGGTCAGGATCGTGTCGCCCTTGACGAACCAGGCGACGCCGAACGCCAGGATCGCGACGGCCTCCAGCCAGAACAGCGTGTGGAACCGCTCGGCGACGGCGTCGGGCACGGCCGCGGCGTCCAGTGCGGCCAGCACCAGGCAGGCGACGATCGTCGCGCCGCAGACCCGGTAGACCACGTTGCGGGCCCGCTTGCCCCGGGTCCCCGACCCGCCCCGGGTGAACAGCACCAGGCAGAACCACGCCAGCCCGGCGAAGAACACGCCGGCCGAGAGCAGGTGCAGGTACCCGACGACGACCTGCGCGGTGGTCGCGGGCCCGTCGGGCCGGGTGGGCAGCAGCGCGACGGCGATCGCGGCCGTCCCGGTGACGTTGGCGAGCCGGTCGTCGGGCCGTTCGTAGCGGTAGCAGAACAGGAACACCCCGACCGCACACAGCGCTCCGACGAACACGTCGCGCACGGGCGAGTAGTAGTAGCGGCTGATGGAGTCGCGCAGCCCGTCGCCGCCGAGCAGCAGGTCGCCGGCGACGAGGACGAACGGGAGCAGGATCCCGATCACCCCGACCGACCTCCGCAGACCGATGTAGGACAGCACCGCACCGTCGGCCCGCGAGCTCATGGTCGAGATCGTCGCACTCGAACTCCTGTTCGACCAGGCGTACCGTGCCCCGGGTGGACCTCAGCTGGCAGGGATCCCTCCTCGCGGTCGGTGAGCCGGGCCCGGCGTACCGGCACGAGCTCGCGCACGGCGCCTGGGTGGACGTCGTGCCCGGCTGGGCGGCCGACGCCGACGCGCTGTTCGACGAGCTGGCCGCGACCGTGCCGTTCCGCGGCCACCGCCGCCGGATGTACGACCGCGTGGTCGACGAGCCGCGCCTGACCCACCGCTGGGTGCTGCCCGACGACGCGGTGCCCCGCCGGCTCGTCGCGATGGGCCGCACGCTGGGGGAGCGCTACGGCCACGCCTTCACCCAGGTCGGCGCGAACCTCTACCGCGACGGCGCCGACGGCGTGGCCTGGCACGGCGACCGCGTCGCCCGCGACCGGCCCGAGGCGGTCGTCGCGCTCGTGTCGCTGGGCGCGACCCGTCCGTTGCGGCTGCGCCCCACCGGCGGTGGTGCGTCGGTGTCGTTCCCGCTGGCGTCGGGAGACCTGCTGGTCATGGGCGGGACCTGCCAGCGGACGTGGCAGCACTGCGTGCCGAAGGTCGCCACCGGCGGACCGCGGATCAGCGTGCAGTTCCGGCACCTGTATCCGGGGATGCCGCCGGGTGGGTGATCGTCATAGTCTGCGTCGATGCAGCGCAGGATCGGTGTGATGGGCGGGACGTTCGACCCCGTCCACCACGGTCACCTCGTCGCCGCCAGCGAGGTGGCGGACCGCTTCGCCCTCGACGAGGTGATCTTCGTACCGACCGGGCGGCCGTGGCAGAAGTCCGGACGCGCGGTCTCCGAGGCCGAGGACCGCTACCTGATGACCGTCATCGCGACGGCGTCGAACCCGCGGTTCTCCGTCAGCCGCGTCGACATCGACCGCGACGGCCCGACCTACACCGCGGACACCCTGGCCGACCTGCACGCCGCGATGCCCGACGCGCAGCTGTTCTTCATCACCGGCGCCGACGCGCTCCAGCAGATCCTGTCCTGGCGCAAGGTGGACGAGCTGTTCCGCTACGCCCACTTCGTCGGCGTCACGCGGCCCGGGTACGAGCTGGCCGACGGGCACCTGCCCGAGGGGTCGGTGACGACCGTCGAGGTGCCGGCGATGGCGATCTCGTCGAGCGACTGCCGGGAGCGGGTGGGGGCCGGGCGGCCCGTCTGGTACCTGGTGCCGGACGGGGTGGTGCAGTACATCTCCAAGCGCAGTCTCTATCTCGATCCGGGCCGCTGAGCTTCGGTTTCTCTCGGCGAATCTCCTGCGGGGTACACCCCCGTGCCGCGGTGTGGGTGAGCCTGGCGAACGCCGACAGGACGTCCGGCGGGGCCCACCCGTTCGTGGCGTCTCCGGGCCGTCCGGGGCGTCTCCTGAGATCTGGCGGATGGTGCGGGCCGGGTTGCCTGCGACGAGAACGCGATCAGGGACGGCGCGGGTGACGACACTGCCCGCCCCGACCACGACGTCTGCCCCGATGGTCACGCCGGGGCAGACGATGACCCCGGCTCCGAGCCAGGTATTGCTCCCGATGCTGATCGGCGGAGGACGTTCCCATCCCTCACGACGGCGGTCGTGGTCCTCGACGGGATGCTGCGCAGTCAGGAGCTGTGTCCGCGGTCCGATCCGGACGTCGTCGCCGATGATGATCGTGGCGTCGTCCATGAAGAGGGCGTCGTGGTTGACGAAGACGCGGTTGCCGAGGGCGGTGTGGGTGCCGTAGCTGCACAGGAAGCGAGGGAGGACCACGACGCCCTCGCCGACCCGTCCGGCGATGTCGCGAAGGAGCGTTGCGCGTTCGTCCTCGTCATCGGCGCCGGTCGCGTTGAAGCGGTCGAGGAGGCGCCCGCAGCGACGTCGGTCGTCGGCGAGGTCGGGTCCGTCGAGGTACCAGTCGTTGCGGAGCATGCGTTCCTCGTCCTCGCCCATGCTCGTGATCCTGCGTCCCGACGGTCCGCGGGTACAGGTCCGGTACGGTCTGGCCCGGCCGGCGCCACCTCACGACGACGTGGCCACCACGCGATCTCCCGTCAGAGCACCGACTGCTGGGCTGTCAGCCCGACCGGGTCGCGGCCGTAGGCGACCATCCAGTGGGGTTCGACGCGATACCACACGTTCTCGTCCCAGAACGGGTTGGTGTCGTGGTCGTCGTAGTGGTCGACGAGGTACTCGCGGACGGTCGGCCACGTCGGGTCGCTGCTCGTTCCCTCGGGGTTCAGCGGAACGGCCTGTCCGTGCGTGAAGATGCCGATCTGCTCGCCACGCAGGAAGGTCACGCTGATACCGGGACGTGCCGCGAGATGACGAGCCTTCACGGCCCGGCGGTGGGTGCCGACGACCCATCGGCCGTGCAGGAGGTGTCCGTCGGCCCCGCTGATGCGTGGTTCGCCGCGTCGGGTGACCGTGGCGACGGCCAACGTGCACATGCCGCGGCATACCTGGACGACCTGCTCGGCGTCGAGAGTGCTCTCGCCTGGCCGGATGATCGACTTCGTGTGGTTGCTGGAGGCGTCCAGCGACGTGTCGAGGAGGGACTGGAGGTCGCGGAGCTCGTCCGGAGTTTCGAACACACGGCCAGGTAATCAGCCACCACCGACAGCGTCGGGTCAGTACAGGGCCGTCGTCATGGGCTCGCGCTCCCGTCCGCCGGGTGGAGCGGGCGTGTGTAGCGCACTTCCTCGACCGGAGCGCCCGCCATCGTGCCGGGCTTCGTGCCGCCGTCAGGAGACCAGCCGGTGGCGTGGTGGAAGCCGATCGCGCGAGCGTTGGTCGCCAGCACCCGGAGTGTTCCGGTCGTACAGCCGGCGCCGGTGAGTGCCACGAGGTTCGCGGACACCAGCTCGCGCCCCACCCCGAGTCTCCAACACTGCGGATCGACGTAGAACGACGCGATCTCACCGACATCCGAGGGGTCGGGATCGGCGTCCCGCGAGGGCGTCAGATGGGCGAATCCCACCACGTGGTGCCCGTCGGAACCGGTGGCCACGAGCGTCCCGAGCCCGGGCCGGTCCGCAGCTCGAAGCGTGTCTCTCCATCGACGGGCGCGCTGGTCCGGGGCGAGGGAGTCGAGAACGGCATCCGGGAGCCGGCCGCGGTAGCCGACCTGCCAGGACCGGACGTGGACTCCGGCGATCGCGACGGCGTCGCCCACGACGGCGCGGCGGATCCCCATGCCGCGACATCATCCCGTCGGTGCGGGCGGTGACCGCCGGTGGGGAACGCCGAGCACGGTCCCTCGGAGCGCGGCGAGATCACGAGCAGCTGCCGGGGACCGGCTGGACCGGTTCCCGACCGGCGCCGGGGGACCGGGGCACGGAGCCGTCGCCGGGTCGGTCACCGGCGGCCAGCACGGCCGCGACGCCGTCCTGCAGATCCCGGACGAAGTGCCCCGGATCCTCCAGCGACGGGAAGTGCCCTCCGGCCTCCGGCTCCCTCCACCGGACGATCCGCCGGTAGCGCTGCTCCGCCCAGGGGCGCGGGCACCGCTCGATGTCACGCGGGTACATGGTGATCGCGGCCGGCACGTCGACCCGCAGGTCGGGGTCCAGCGAGTGGTGGCTCTCGTGGTAGATGCGGGCCGCGGACGCGCCGGTCCCGGTCAGCCAGTACAGGGTCACGTCGTCGAGGAGCCGGTCCCGCGAGATCGTCTCGAACGGGCTGTCCCGCGTGTCCGTCCACTCCGCGAACTTGTCCAGGATCCAGGCGAGCAGTCCCACCGGTGAGTCGACGAGGGAGTACCCGATCGTCTGCGGGCGGGTCGCCTGCAGCGTCGCGTACGCCGCGCGGTGCCGCCAGAAGTCGCGGGTGGACTCGGCCCACTCGCGCTGGGCCGCGGTGAGCCCGTCGGTCGTCGTGCCCGGAGGGGCCTGGGCGAACGTGCTGTGGATGCCCGTCACCCGCGACGGGAACCGTCCGCCGAGCACGGTGGTGACGGTGCCGCCCCAGTCCCCGCCGTGGGCGACGAACCTGCGGTACCCGAGCCGGTCCATCAGTTCGACCCACGCGGCGGCGATCCTCTCGATCCCCCACCCGGTCCGCTCCGGCCTGTCGCTGAAGCCGAACCCCGGCAGCGACGGGGCGACCACGTGGAAGGCCGGTGCGTCGTCGCGTGGTTCGGCCAGGTCGTCGAGCACGTCGACGAACTCGGCGACGCTGCCCGGCCAGCCGTGGGTGACGATCAGCGGCGTCGCGTCCGCCCGGGACGACCGCCGGTGCAGGAAGTGGATCCCGAGGCCGTCGATCTCCGTGCGGAACTGGCCGATGGCGTCGAGCCGTTCCTCGAAGGACCGCCAGTCGTAGCCGCTGCGCCAGTACCCGACGAGGTCGGTGAGGTCGGCGAGCGGGACCCCCTGCTCCCAGCGGCCGGGGCCGGCCGGGGCGCCGGCGACGGTCTCCGGCTCCGGCAGGCGGGCCCGGGCGAGGCGGGCCCGCAGGTCGTCGAGGTCGGCGTCGGTGATGCGGGACCGGAACGTGTGCACCGTGCGGTCGGGACCGCGCATGGCCTCTCCTCGGGTCGACGTAGTGGAACCAGCAATGACGGTTCTACCGACCCGGCCGCGGAACGGCAACCGGCTAAGATGGTTCCGGTGAGCGACGGGTGTCCCGAGTTCCGGCTCGGCAGTGTGCTGGCGACGAGCTTCACCGCGACGCTGACCGAGCGATGCGGTGACGCCGTCGAGCGCATCCCCACGCCCCAGCGCCTCGCCGACTGGCTCGCGGTCAGCGGGCTCGCCGTGGGCTCCTGCACCCCGCAGGACCTGACGCGCGCCCGCGAGCTGCGCGAGGCGATCCACCGGGTGGCGACGGCGACGGCACTCGGCGAGCCGCTGCCCGCCGCGGCCGTCGCCGTGCTGAACGACCACAGCGCGCGCGGGCACGCCGCGGCCGTCCTGACGCCCGAGGGGGAGCGCCGGTGGCGCCTCGGCCCGGCGTCGGCGGTGGCGGACGCACTCGGCGTCCTCGCCGCGGACGCGGTCGCCGTGGTCGCGGGCGAGCGCGACGGCCGGATGGCGCTGTGCGCCTCACCCACCTGTCGGGCGGCGTTCTTCGACACGAGCCGCAGCCGGACGCGGCGGTGGTGCGAGATGAACACCTGCGGCAACCGCGAGAAGAAGTCCCGCTTCCGGGCCCGGCACGGCGCCGGCCCGGGGCCGGCGGCCTGAGCCGTGCGGGCCCGCCGGCCGGGGGCCGGTCACCCCCGCAGCGCGTCGGCCACGGCCCGCTCGAGGACCAGACGGGCCCGGTCGAGCGTGGTCGTTCCGCTGTGCCACCGCTCGCTCAGCCCCTCGACGAGCGCGGTGAGCCACTCGGCCGTCAGCTCCGGATCGACGTCGTCGGCGACGGTGCCGGCGGCCTGCGCGGCGCGGACGAGCGTCGCGACGTCGGCGTCCCAGGACCGCGTGGCGTCGCGCAGCGGGTCGCGCAGCGCCGCGTCGAACACCGCGCTCGCGCGCAGTTCGCCCCAGGCGACGCTGGTGGTGCGGACGTCGGCGGAGTCCTGCAGCTCCAGCAGCAGCATCTGCGCGATGCGGGCCCGCGGGTCGTCGTGGCCGGCGGGCGCCGGCGGCGCGGTGTAGGCCTCCGCGCGCTCGTTGACGTGCTCCAGCGCGGCGCGCAGCAGCCCGTCGCGGTTCGTGAAGTGGTAGTAGATCAGCGCCGTGGACACCCCGGCCTCGGCGGCGAGCTTCTCCACCCGCAGGCCGCGGACGCCGTCGACGGCGATCACGCGGACGGCGGCGTGCAGGATCTGCGCCCGCCGCTCCGCCGCGGCCCCCCGGCGCCCCGGCCCGTGCGACCGGGTCATCGGGCCGGCTCCTGCTGGGTGGCGCAGTGGATCCCGCCGCCGCCCGCGGCGATCGCGTCGATGTCGAGCTGTACGACCTCCCGGTCGGGGAACAGGCGCTCCAGGGTGGCCCGGGCCGCCGGGTCGGTGTCGGGGTCCCCGAACCGCGGAGCGACGACGGCGCCGTTGCAGACGTAGAAGTTGACGTAGCCGGCCGCGAAGTCCTCACCCGCGTCCTCGGCGCGCAGCACCGACGGGGCGGTCAGGGTCTCGACCCGCAGGGGGCGGCCGCGGGCGTCGGTGGCGCTGCGCAGGATGTCGAGGTGGCGGCGCGTGACGTCGTGGTCGAACGAGCCCGGGTCGTCGTCGAGGGCGGCGACGACCACGCCCGGTCCGGCGAACCGGGCGTAGAAGTCGGTGTGGCCGTCGGTGATGTCGTGTCCGGCGATGCCGGGCAGCCAGATCACGGTCGTGACGCCGAACAGGCGTCCGAGCTCGTGCTCGACGTCGGCCCTCGACCAGCCGGGGTTGCGGTTGGCGTTCAGCACGCAGGACTCGGTGACGACCGCCGTCCCCTCGCCGTCGACCTCCAGGCCGCCGCCCTCCATGACCAGCTCCGTCGTGACGACCGCTGTGCCGGCCCGGCCGGCGACGAACCGTGCGACGCCGGCGTCGCGGTCGTGCTCCTGCTTCCCGCCCCAGCCGTTGAAGTTGAGATCGACCCCGGCACCGGTGCCGCCGTCGCGGACGAAGACCGGTCCGGTGTCGCGGATCCACAGGTCGTCGATCTCGCACTCGACCACCTCCACGCCCGGGCCGACCAGGGACCGCGCGAGGGCGGCCTCGTCGGGGCGCGCGAGCATCGACACCGGCTCGAACCGGGCGATGGTGGTGGCGATCGTGGCGAGCTCGTCGCGGACGCGGGGGAGCAGGTCTGCGCCCCAGATGTCCGCCTCGGCGCCGAACGCCATCCAGGTGCGTGCGTGCGGGGCGCCCTCGTCGGGCATCGGCGCAGCCCCGGCGGTTCCCCCGGCCGCCCCGCCCGACGGGGACGCGTCGCAACACGCGGCGAGCAGGCCGCCCGTCGCGAGCAGTCCCGCCTGCAGGAGCCGGCGTCGTCCGATCATGTCCTGGTCCGTCCTCGGGTCGGTGCGGTCGGTGGCACGGCCGAGGGTAGATACTGACTGACTTTTCAGTCAACTTCGAGGGCCTCAGCCCGCCATCGACGCCGCCATCCCCGAGAAGTACGGGACCAGCCACAACGCCCACACCGCGAGGCTGTAGCGGTGGAAGCGCGCGCGCTCGGCGGGCCGGTCCCGCACCATCACCGCCACCGCCCAGGCCAGGTGCGCGGCCATCAGCACCAGCGCGACCAGCCCGGTCGTCGACATGATCGTCTGCAGCACGGCGGCGAGGCCCGGCGGCGGCGGGGGCTGGGTCGCGGCGATCCGGCCCATGACCGCGGTCCCGGCGACGTCGCAGGTCAGACCCGCCCCGAAGGCGCCGACGTGCCACCAGCGCAGTGACCCGGCGCGGTGCTCGGCCCAGACGCCGAGCGTGTAGGCCGCCAGCGCGGCGGTGCTGAGGACGATGGCGGTGACGAGCATCGGGGACCCTTCCGGCGGTCGGTGCGGTGACGCGGTCCAGGGTCGTCGTCGTGCCGGTGCGGCCCATCGGCCCGCGGACCGCATCCGCGCCGCCGCGCGGCGGTGACCGCCCTCCACCTTTCGGCTGATGGGGGCGCCGCGGCCGGGGGCGATACTGGCCCGGTGCCTGCTCATCCGTGGTCGTCGTGGATCCGGGCGCTCGACGTCGGGCTCGACCTGCTGTTCGTGGGGCTGGTCGCGCTCGCCGTGACCGGTGCGCTCGGCCGCCCGCCCGCGCAGGTGACGGTCGCGGTCGCCGCGGGGGTGCTGCTGGTCGCCGTGTACGCCGCCGGCCGGATGCGGATCCGGGTGCGCGACCGTCCGGTCACGGCGCCGCGCGGCGCGTGGTGGCCCGACGTCGCCTGGGTCGCCGCGCTGGTGGCGCTCTGGTGCGTCCTGCTGCCGCTGAGTCCGACGTCGCTGTGGGCGGCGTTCCCGCTGTTCCTGCTGCAGATGCACGTGCTCGGCCCGCACCGCGGGGTCGTCGCGGTCGGCCTGACGACGGCGGTCGTCGTCGCCGACGGCGTCGTTCTCGCCGCCCCGCCCGGCCCGCTGCCGCTCGGGTTCGTGCTCGGCCCGGTGCTGGGCGCCCTGGTCGCGGTCGGGGTGGTCCTCGGCTTCGAGGCGCTGGTGCGCGAGGCGGCCGAACGCCAGGCCACGCTCGACGAGCTGGTGCACGCCCGCGCGCTGCTCGCCGACGCCGAGCGCGACACCCTCGTCCGCGACGAGCGGGAACGGCTGGCCCGCGAGATCCACGACACCCTCGCGCAGGGCTTCTCGGCCATCGAGTTGCTGCTCCGCGCCGCCGGGACGGCGCTGGCCCGCGACGAGGTCCCGCGCGCCGCCGACCACGTCGACCGGGCCCGGGAGATGGCCGTGCACAGCCTCGACGAGGCGCGCCGGGTCGTCCGCGCGCTGGCCCCGCCCGACCTCGACGGCGTCACCCTCGTGACCGCCCTGGACCGGGCCGCGCAGCGCTACCGCGCCCGTGAGCTCGACGTCGTCGTCCGGACCGAGGGGAGCCCGCGCCCGCTGCCGGTGGAGGTGGAGGCCGGCCTGCTGCGCATCGTCGGCTCCGCGCTGGCCAACGTCGACCGGCATGCCGGCGCCTCGCACGTCGTGGTCGTCGTCGACTACACCGCCGACGACGTCGTCGTCGACGTGGTCGACGACGGCGCCGGGTTCGACCCCGGCGCACCGCCCGGCGGGCCCGGCGGGTTCGGACTGCCCACCATGCGCCACCGGGCCGGTGAGCTGGGCGGGTCGCTCGCGCTGGAGTCCGCGCCCGGCGAGGGCACGGTGCTGACCGTGACCGTCCCGGGCGCCGCGACCGCCGCGGAGGCACGGTGATCGACATCGTCCTGACCGACGACCACCCCGTCGTGCGGGCCGGCGTCCGCGCCGTCGTCGAGACCGAACCGGACATGCGGGTCGTGCGCGAGTGCGCGACAACCGCGGAGCTGCTGCGCTGGGTCGCCGGTGGCGGCCGGGCCGACGTCGTCCTGCTCGACCTGCGCTTCGGCGAGGCGCAGCGCGGCGGCGTCGACGCCACCCGCGACCTCGTCGCGGCCGGGGGACCGCCGGTCCTGATCCTCACCACCTACGACACCGACGGCGACATCCTGGCCGCGGTCGAGGCCGGCGCGACCGGCTACCTGCTCAAGGACGCCCCCACCGACGAGCTCACCGCGGCGATCCGGGCCGCCGCGGCCGGTGAGCCCGCGCTCGGCCCGACCGTGCAGCGACGCCTGCTGACCCGGCTCCGCAGGCCCGACACGTCGCTGACCCGCCGCGAGATCGACGTCCTGCGGCTGGTGGGGGAGGGCGGCTCCAACGACGCGATCGCCGCGCGGCTGTCGCTGTCGCGGGCCACCGTGAAGTCGCACCTGGCCCACATCTACAACAAGCTCGGCGTGCAGTCGCGCACCGCGGCGCTCTCGGCCGCCCGGCAGCGCGGGATCCTCTGACCGGCGGCGGGACCGGGTGCCCGCTACCCGGCGGCCTCCATCGGCACGTCGCTCCCGCGCCACTCCGCGGCGAGGTCCTGCACCGGCACCCCGAGCGCCTCCGCCAGGCGGACGACCGTCCCGAACCCGGGACTCGGCAGCCGGCCCGTCTCGATCTTGCGCAGCGTCTCCGGTGAGACGCCGGCGGCGCGGGCGACCTCGGCCGGGTCGCGGTCGCCCCGGGCGCGGCGCAGCAGCGCGCCGAGACGGCGGCCGGCCTCGATCTGCTCGGGCGTGAGGGGCAGGCGGACCATGGGCCGAGCGTAGGTCCGGTATTTCCGTACCGGCAAGCCCGCGATCTGCGGTACAACTATACCGTGATCGAGCTGAAGACCCCCGCCGAGCTGGAGCGGATGCACGTCACCGGGCGGTTCGTCGCCGAGGTGCTCACCGAGGTCGGGCGGATCGCCGACGTCGGCGTCAACCTGCTCGACATCGAGCAGCACGTGCGCGGCATGATCGCCCGCCGCGGGGCGGAGTCCTGCTACTGGGACTACGCGCCGTCCTTCGGCCGCGGCCCCTTCCGCAACGTCATCTGCCTGTCGGTCGACGACGCCGTGCTGCACGGGCTCCCGCACGACCACACCCTGCGCGACGGCGACGTGCTCAGCGCCGACCTCGCCGTCGGCATCGACGGCTGGGTGGCCGACTCCGCCCGCACGATCATCGTCGGCGACCCCGCCGACGAGGGCGACCTGCGCCTCGTCCGGGCCACCGAGGAGGCCCTGGAGGCCGCGATCGACGCGGCCCGCCCGGGCAACCGGCTCGGCGACGTCTCCGCGGCCATCGGCGTCGTCGCCGCCGACCACGGCTACCCGGTCAACACCGAGTTCGGCGGGCACGACCTGGGCCGCACGATGCACGGCGACCTCCACATCCCCAACACCGGCCGCGCCGGGCGCGGGCTGCGCCTGCAGCCCGGCCTCACGCTCGCGCTGGAGCCGTGGTTCGCCCGGACCACCGACCGGATCGTCGTCGACCCCGACGGCTGGACGATCCGCTCCGCCGACGGCTCGACCGCCGCGCACTCCGAGCACACCGTCGCGATCACCGAGGACGGGCCGTGGGTGCTCACCCGCCGCGAGCCCGACGGGGCCTGAGCCGGTGCGCCTCGACCTCGACGCCCTGACCGTCGCCGTCCCGCCCGGTGACCTGGCCCGGACCCGCGCCTTCCACGCGGCGCGCCCGGCGGGGCGCGGCCCGGCCGGGCCCGACGAGCTGTACGCCGCACGGGCCGCGGCGCCCCCGCCCCGTCCGGCCGACCCGCCGGCCCGCGACGACGTCGCCGTCGCCGACGGGCGGCGCGTCCCGATCCGGATCACCTCCCCGCCGGTCCCCGCCCGCGGTGTCCTGCTGGAGATCCACGGCGGCGGCTTCTACCTCGGCTCGGCCGCGCAGAGCGACGTGCGCAACCGCGCGCTCGCCGACGCGCTGGGCGTCGCGGTCGTCGCGGTCGACCACCGGCTCGCGCCGGAGCACCCCTGGCCCGCCGCCCCCGACGACTGCGCGACCGCCGCGGTCTGGCTGCTCGACCACGCGCAGGCGCGGTTCGGCACCGGCCGCGTCGCCGTCACCGGGACGTCCGCGGGCGCCACCCTCGCCGTGACCACCCTGCTGCGGCTGCGCGAGCGCGGCCTCGCCCACCGGGTCGCCGGGGCCGAGCTGCGCTACGGCACCTACGACCTCAGCGCGACCACACCGGCCGGGCGCCGCATCGCCGACGAGTGGTTCCTGCAGGCCTACGCCGGCCATGTCGCGGACCGGACCCGGCACGACGTCTCGCCGGTGTTCGCCGACCTCAGCGGGCTGCCGCCGCTGCTGATGACCGCCGGCACCCGCGACGTCCTGCTCGACGACGGCCTCGCCATGGCGGCCCGGCTCGTCGCGGCCGGCGTCGAGGCCGACCTGCGGCTCTACCCGGACGTCCCGCACGGCTTCGCCGGGCACGACACCCCGGTCGCCGCGCTCGCCCGGGCGCACGCGCGGGACTGGCTCGCGGCCCGGCTCGCGGGCGGCTGACCGTCCCGGGACGCGGGACGGCCGCGTCCCGGGACGGTCCGGGGGCTCAGGCGAACGCGGCCGCCAGCTGCCCGGCGAAGCGCTCCGGCTCGGCGGCGAACCCCACGTGGTCCCCGGCGAACAGCACCGGCTCCCGGCCGAGCTCGCGCGCGAGCGCACGCCCCGCGCGTTCGGCCTGCTGGTCGGAGGTCTCGCCGATGCCCACGCGCACCGGCAGCCGGCGCAGCGCCTCGACGTCGGCCCGGTAGGCGCTGATGGAGGTGATCATGTGCCGGTAGAACACGTCGAAGTTCGACACCAGCGACGGCGGCAGCATCTCCGGGTCGGCGGGCGTGCCGCCGTCGAGGCCGGTGACCTGCAGGAACGCCACCGTCGCGGCGACCGGGCCCTGCTCGCGGTGGATGCGCAGCAGCTCGTCGTCCTGCGCGGCGTCGTCGTCGGAGGCCAGCGGCGGCTCGTGCGCGATCAGCGCGGCGACCCGGTCGGGGTGGCGGACGACCAGCTCCAGCCCGGTGAGCGCGCCGCCGGACGAGCCGAGGACGTAGGCGGGTGCGCCGGGGGAGTGGTGGTCGATCAGGGCCAGCGCGTCGGCGGCCTGCCCGGCGACGGTGATCGTCGACGGCTCGCCGTCGAACGGGCTCGCGCCGATGCCGCGCGCGTCGTAGCGGACGACGGTGAAGCGGTCCGCGAGGGCCGCCGCGAGACCGGCGAACGGCGCGGAGTCCATCGCGCCGCCCGGCACGAGCAGCAGCAGCGGACCGGTGCCGACGACGTCGTGGGACAGGGTGGCGCCGGGAACCTGCAGAGTGGGCATACCCGTCCGACCGGGCGCCGCGGGGAAACTCATCGGCGTGACGGTGCGTGAGGTTTCGGCCGCATGTCGGCCACGTTGCGTAGCGCGCCCGGGTGGGCCGCTTGACCGCCCGCGACATGGATCATGCTGCGGGACACGGGAGGTGGGACTTCGGTGCCCTCGCTCCGGGTGCCCGCGTTGTGCGGGTATGAGCACCGACGACCTGACCACCCCGATCCTCGACCGCGCCCAGCTCGCCGAGCTGCGCCGCCGCACCGCGCCGCACGCCGCGCCGCACGCCGCGCCGCACGCCGTGCCGGCCGCCGTTCCGGGCGGTGCGGCGGACACCGCGCGGCACCGGCTCGCCGGGGCCCCGGGGCCCGATCCCGGTCCGGCCGCGCCCCCGGACGCCCCGCCGAACCAGGCGGCGTGGCTGCTCCTGGTCGTGCTCGGCCTGCTGGTCGTCGTCGGCATGATCGTCCTGGTCGTGCTCTGGAGCTGAGCGCGACACGCCGATGAGCGGTCGTGCACGACCGGCCGTTCAGGCGTCACCGGCGGGGGTCGATACCCCTCGTGACCGCGGGCGGCGGACCCGGGAGCCCCTGCCGCCCGCGGTCACGGTCCCCCGCCCTTCGGATCACGGATCTTGTGCCCCGCGTCACAACGCGGAAGAGTCGCACCCGGCCCGCGTCTTCGACGGAGCAGGAGCGGCAGTGACTGGAACGGCAGCGGCCCCGGCGGGGCCCGCGGCGATCGAGAACCCGTACTACACCCACGAGTTCCACGGCGACTACGAGCTGATCGGGCTCGGGGAGTTCGCGCTGGAGGAGGGCGGGGTGATCCCCGACCTGCAGCTCGCGGTCGCCACCTTCGGCACCCTCAACGAGGCCGGGGACAACGCGATCCTGGTGACGACCTGGTACTCCGGGACGCACCAGATCTTCCGCGACGTCTACATCGGCCCGGAGCACGCGCTGAACCCCGAGCGCTACTTCATCGTCGTGGTCAACCAGATCGGCAACGGTCTGTCGACGAGCCCGCACAACGCGTCGGGCGCGAACGCCGGCATCGCGATGTCGAACTTCCCGCACGTGCGCATCGGCGACGACGTCCGCGCGCAGGAGCAGCTGCTGCGCGAGCACTACGGCATCGAGCGGCTCGCGCTCGTCGTCGGCGGGTCGATGGGTGCCCAGCAGACGTACGAGTGGATGGTCCGGTTCCCGGACAAGGTGCGCCGGGCCGCGCCGATCGCGGGGACCGCGCAGAACACCCCGCACGACTTCCTCTACACCCAGGCGCTGGTCGAGGCGATCACGTCGGACCCCGGCTGGAACGGCGGGAACTACGCGAGCAACGCCGACGTCGAGGCCGGGCTGCGGCGGCACGCCGGCATCTGGGCGGTGATGGGGTTCTCGACCGAGTTCTGGAAGCAGGAGGTCTGGCGGGCCCTGGAGTTCGAGTCCCGGGAGGCGTTCATGGCGGGCTTCCTGGAGCCGTACTTCACCGCGATGGACCCCAACGACCTGCTCTGCATGGCGTGGAAGTGGCAGCGCGGCGACGTCGCGCGGCACACCGGCGGGGACCTCGCCGAGGCGCTCGGGCGCAACGAGTCCGTCGCCCGGGTCATCCCGATCAACGAGGACATGTTCTTCCCGGTCCGCGACCACGAGGCCGAGCTGGAGCTGACCCCGCACGCGACGATCCGCGTCGTCGACGACCTGCTGGGGCACCTCGCGCTGTTCGGCGTCGCGCCGACCTACATGCCCCAGATCGACCAGTACCTGCAGGAACTGCTCGACACCCCGGCATGAGTGGCGGGGCCGGGACCGTCCCGCCCGGCCTGCGCCCCGCCGTCGGTCCCCGGTGCCGCGACACCGGGGACCGGCCCGGCGATGAGTTCGCGTGACGGTGTCGGTCGGTACTGCATGCGTACCCTCGCGATCACCCAGAACATCACCCTCGACGGCTCGGTGGAGTTCCTCGGCGACTGGTTCACCCCGGCCGACGACGGCCAGGCCGACGTCCTGGCCGAGCTGCACCGCCAGGACGCCGCGTCCGACGCGACCCTGCTCGGCCGCCGCACCTTCTGCGACTTCCGCGGCTTCTGGCCGCTGCAGACCGACGACACCACCGGCATCACCGACTACCTGAACCAGGTCGACAAGTACGTCGTGTCCTCGACGATGACCGACCCGCAGTGGCAGAACTCGACGGTCCTGTCCGGCGACCCGGTCGCCGAGGTGGCCGCGCTCAAGGAGCGCCCCGGCGAGGACATCGTGCTCACCGGCAGCATCACGCTGTGCCACACGCTGATCGCGGCCGGTCTGGTCGACGAGGTCCGGCTGTTCCACCACCCCGTCGTGCAGGGCCGGGGCCGGCGGCTGTTCCCCGAGGGCTGGACCGACGAGCACCTGCGGCTGCTCGACTCCCGCTCGTTCCGCGGCGGCGTCACCTACACCGCGCACGCGCTGGGCTGAGCGGCCGATCAGGCCCGCCCGGTCGTCCGCCGCTCCAGCAGCGCGCGGCCGGGGCCGCGCAGCTCGGACAGGGCGTCGGCGCGGCCCGCGGCGGCCAGCAGCAGCGCCTCGCCCGGCCCGGTGACCTCGGGGCCGTCGCCGTGGCGGAAATCCAGGTCCGTCGCGACCAGGCGCAGCCCCCGGATCCGCTGCCGGGCCCCCAGCGGCGGCGCGGTCATCGCGAACGGCAGCGCCTCGGCGAGCCGCGCGGCGGGCACGGTGCGCGGCAGCCCGAGCGGTCGGCGGAGGTCCTGGTGGTGGATCAGGCAGTCGGTCAGGGCGATCCGGCCGCCGAACCCGGTGGTGAGCCCGCGCGGGCGCAGGTGCGCGCGCACCGCGGCGACCAGCTCGGACACCGGCCGGCCGGACCAGGCGGCGACGACGGCGTCGTTCGCGCTGCGGGCGGCGACCCAGGACCGGGCGGCGACGGCGGCGCTGCCGCGCCAGCCGAGCACGTCGTAGCCGATGAGGTGGGCGACGACGTCGCGCACCCGCCAGCCCGCGCACAGCGACGGCGCCACCCACTGCTCGGTGCCGAGCGTGTCGAGCAGGTCGGCGAGGTCGGCCCGCTCGGCGGCCGCCAGCCCGTGCACGGCCGTCACGGGGTGCCCTCCCGGGCGGCCGCACGCTCCACGCGGTGCCGGACGTAGCGCGAGATCAGCAGGCCGCCGACCACCGCCACGACGAGCCCGATCCAGGAGAACCGCTTCAGCCACGTCTCGGCGACGATCCCGAGCCAGTAGATGGCGGTGACGGTGCCGCCCGCCCACAGCACGGCGCCGGTGGCGTTCGCGACGAGGAAGGCCGGGTAGCGCATCCGCATCGTCCCGGCGAGCGGCCCGGCCAGGATGCGCAGGATCGCGACGAAGCGCCCGAACAGCACCGCCCAGACGCCGTAGCGGTCGAACACCCGCTGCGCCACGGTGAGGTGCGCCGGGCCGAGGTGGCGCGGGAAGCGGCGGCCGAGCCGTTCCAGCAGGCCGGTGCCGTAGCGGCGGCCGACGGTGTAGCCGATCGAGTCCCCGATGATCGCCCCCGTCGTCGCCGCCGCGGCGACGGCCACCGGGTCGATGTGGGAGCCGGGTCGCGCGGCCAGCAGCGCGGCCCCCACCAGCACGATCTCGCCGGGCAGCGGGATGCCGATGCTCTCCACCCCGACGACCGCCCCGCACAGGAGGTAGATCGCCAGCGGCGGGATCGTCAGCAGGAGCATGTCGACGTGCACCGCTCCATCATGCACACGTTCCGGTGGTGCGGTGACGGGCCGGTCCGGGCATCATGCGCGGGCGTGAGCACACCGCTGGAGCAGGTCTTCCTGGCCGCCCACGACGACCTGCCCCGCGAGGCGCCGGGGTCGGAGGAGACGACGGCACTGCTGCTGCGCCTCGCCGGCGGGCTGCCCGCCCGTCCGCGGATCGTCGACATCGGCTGCGGCACCGGCCCCGCCACCCTGCCGCTGGCCGCGGCGACCGGGGGCGAGGTCGTCGCCGTCGACACCCACGAGCCGTTCCTGGCGCGGCTGCGCACCCGCGCGGCCACCTCGGGACTGGGCGAGCGGGTGCGTCCGCTGGTGGCGCCGATGGACGACCTGCCGCTGCCCGACGGGGAGGCCGACCTGGTCTGGTCCGAGGGCGCGGCCTACATCATGGGCTTCGACGCGGCCCTGCACGCCTGGCGGCGGCTGCTCGCCCCCGGCGGGGTGCTGGTCCTGACCGAGGCCGAGTGGACCACCACCGACCCGTCGCCGGGTGCGCGCGCGTTCTGGGACGCGGGCTACCCCGCGATGCGCACGACCGCGGAGAACGTCGCCGCCGCGCAGCGCGCCGGGTACACGGTGCAGGCGGTCTACCTGCTGCCCGACTCGGACTGGGACGCCTACTACCGCCCACTGGCCTGCCGGATCGCGACCCTGCGGGAGGACGGCGTCGACCCGGCCGCGCTCGACGAGGTCGGGCACGAGATCGACGTCCGTGCCGCGCACGGGACGGAGTACGGCTACACCGCCTACGTGCTGCGGCCGCGCTGAGGTGTCTCAGGGCCGGTCGGCGGTGAGCAGCCACGCCGCCGAGCCGGCCACGACACCGTCCGGCCCGGCGTGCGCGGCCAGCGCCGTGCGCAGCCGTCCGGCGGCCGCGTCGCGCCGCGCGGCGGGCAGTTCGGCCAGCCGCGCGGCGTGCTGGTCGAGCAGGAACGCGGTGGCGTCGTCGACGTCGGCGCCGAACCACATGGGCCGGCGAACCCCGGTGACGGCGACGCCGGTGAAGCCCGCCCCGGTCAGCAGGGCCCGGCAGCGCTGCGGGTCGCCGAGCCCGACCGGGCCGGGCGCGCCGTCGGGGGGCGGCGGTACGTCCAGGGCACCCAGGACGACCTGCAGCCACTCCTGCTCCGCCCAGGACCGCCACACCTGCAGCGCGACCCGGCCGCCGGGGCGCAGGGCACGGTGCAGGTTCGCGAAGGCCGCGGCGGGGTCGTCGAAGAACATCACGCCGTTGCGGCTCAGGACGACGTCGTGGACGCCGAGGTCGTCGACCTGGGCGTCGGCCACGGCGAACTCGGCGGTGCGCGCCCCGGCCGCGGCGGCCCGCTCGCGTGCCCGCGCCACCAGCGACGACGACAGGTCGACCCCGAGCACGTGACCGTCCGGGCCGGTCGCGGCCGCGGCGGCGAGGGCGGTGCCGCCGGGCCCGCAGCCGACGTCGAGGACCCGCTCCCCGGGTGCGAGCGCCGCGGCGTCGGCGAAGGCCCCGGTGTAGCCGGCGACGCCGGCCTCGAACCGCTCGGCCCAGCGGGTCCAGACGTCGCCGGTCGGTCCGTCCCAGGACCGTCGTTGCGTCGCGTTGGCCTGCACGGGCGGACCGTACCGCCGCCGTGGCAGCCTGGCCGGTCGTGACCGTCCGCCCGCGCACCGGCGCCGACCTGCCCGCCTGCGTCGCACTGCTGCGGGCCGTGCACGCCGCCGACCGCTACCCCTCCACCTGGCCCGCCGACCCCGCGGCGTTCCTCTCCCCGCCCGGGACCGTCGTCGCCCTCGTCGCCGACGCCGGCGGGGGACCGGCCGGGCACGCGGCGCTCCTCGCCGAGCCCGGCGACGGCGCGGCGCTGCGCCTGACCCGGGTGTTCACCGACCCGGCACGGCGGCGCGCCGGGCACGCGCGGGCCCTGCTCGACGGGGTGGCGGCCGAGCTCGCCGCCCGCGGCCGCGACGGGGTGCTCGACGTCGTCGAGTCACCCGCCGCGGAGCGCCTCTACCGCGCGGCGGGATGGGTCCGGGCCGGCACCGTGCCCGCCGGGTGGCGGTTCCCGGACGGCCGCGAGCCCCTCGCCGTCGTCTACCGCCTGCCGGTCACACACTGCCGAACGGGTGACGACGGAGCGAAGTGATCGACCGTCGGTCACGCCGGGCTGCGCTGATCGGGCTACGGTGACGGTCGTGATCGACGTCCCCACCCCGGCGGTGGCCGGGTTGCTGCTGCGTGCGGTGCCGCAGCGCGTCCGCCGGGACGCGCACGTCGCGATGCGGGCCCTCGCCCCGTGGGGCGCGGTGTCCGCGCAGCTCGTGCAGGACGCCGGCGGCGGCGTCGCCGACCACGACGTGCACGTCGACGGCGACCCGGTCCAGATCCCGTTCCGGGTGTCGTTCCCGTGGCCGCCGTCGGTGTTCACCGCGCCGCTCTCGCCGCGCCGGCGCGCCGTCGTCGCGGCGTGGATGTCGCGCAGCGAGAACGCGGGTCACCGCCAGCGCGCGGTGCGCGAGCTGTTCTGCGTCCACGAGTCCTGGGTCGTGCCGTTCGTGGTGCAGCTCTGCGGCGAGTACGTGCACGAGATCGGCACCGACGTCGACCGGTTCGTGCGCACCGAGCTCGGGCAGCACCCCGAGCTGCGGCACGCCTACGCGCGCTTCGTCCGCGACAACCCGCGCTTCCTGGCGACCACCCGGCACCGCGCGGTCGCCTTCCGCGCGCTCGACCACCGCTGGCCGCACCGGGACGGGGCGCGTCCCTACCCGCAGCTGGCCGCGCTCGACGCGCTGTCCGAGCTGGCCTACCGCGGTGGCCACGACTACCCGGGGGACCCGGCGCCGCCGCGGGTCGTCGCGGCGGCGTCCTGACCCCTAGCCCGCCGGGGCGATCTCGGCGGTACCGCGGTCGAGGACGACCTCGCCGTCGGCCGCGGTGCGGAACGCGACGGTGCCGCCGCCGGTGTCCCACACCGACACCGTCAGCGACTGCCCGGGCAGCACCGGCCTGGTGAACCGGGCGTCCATCGCGACGAGGCGGCGGGCGTCGCCGTCGCACGCGGTCGCGACGAGCGCCCGGGCGGTGAAGCCGTAGGTGCACATGCCGTGCAGGATCGGGCGGTCGAAGCCGCCCCGCGCGGCGAACGCCGGGTCGCTGTGCAGCGGGTTGCGGTCGCCGGTGAGCCGGTAGAGCAGGGCCTGGCCGGGGGTGGTCCGGTAGGTCAGCTCGTGGTCCGGCGCGCGGTCGGGGACCGGGCTGGGCGCCTGCTCGCCGCGGGCACCGCCGAAGCCGCCCTCACCGCCGAGGAACAGCGTGCGGGTGGCGGTCAGCAGCGGCGCACCGGTGTCGGCGTCGACGGCCTCGGCCTCGGTGCGCACCAGCGCACCCGACCCCTTGTCGAGGACCTCGGTGACGGTGGCCGTGACCCGGGCCAGCCCCTCCACCGGCAGCGGCGCCGTCACCCGGAACCCCTGCTCGGCGTGCACCACCCGCGACGGGTCGACGTCGCCGAGGTCCACCCGCGCGCCGCGGGCGACGATCTCGGCGAACGAGGGCAGCACCGCCGTCCGCACGCCCTCGGTGTTCTCCGTGGTCAGGGCCAGCTCGCCGGCGGGGTCCTCGCCGCCCGCGCCGACGGCGACGGCGTAGAGGAGCACGTCGTCCCGTGCCCACGCGAAGCTGACCGGTTCGCACTGCGTGCCCTCGAGATCGGGCGCCAGGGGCATGGGGAGTCTCCTTCGACGGTCCACCGTGGCCGCGAACCTATCCCGCCCGGTGCCCGCCGCCCAAGTCCCCGGCACCCGGCTGACACACTGTCGTGGTCAGTCGTGGCGTGGAGGGGAAGAGCGAAGTGACGGCATCACCGGAGGCGATCGGCCTGGCGAAGGTGGCCGCGGCCGCGGCCGCGGACAAGAAGGCCGTCGACATCGTCGCGCTCGACGTGTCCGACCAGCTCGCGCTGACCGACTGCTTCGTGCTCGCGTCGGCGGCGAACGAGCGGCAGGTCCAGGCCATCGTCGACGCCGTCGAGGAGAAGCTGCGCGAGCGCGGCAGCAAGCCGACCCGTCGCGAGGGCGACGCCGACAACGGCTGGGTGCTGCTGGACTTCACCGACATCGTCGTGCACGTCATGCACAGCGAGCAGCGCGGGTTCTACGGCCTGGACCGGCTGTGGAAGGACTGCCCGTCGATCGAGATCCCCGACACCGGCGAGGGGCCCGGCGGCGCGGACGGCAGCACGGACGGCAG
Organism: Pseudonocardia spirodelae; assembly: GCF_037727765.1. Taxonomy (NCBI): domain Bacteria; kingdom Bacillati; phylum Actinomycetota; class Actinomycetes; order Pseudonocardiales; family Pseudonocardiaceae; genus Pseudonocardia; species Pseudonocardia spirodelae. The sequence goes on from NZ_JBBJUP010000007.1 coordinate 22,885, forward strand.
CACGGACGGCAGCACGGACGGCAGCACGGACGGCACTGCATGACCCTGAGCCGCCTGACGCTGCTGCGGCACGGGCAGACCGAGTACAACGCCACCGGGCGGATGCAGGGGCATCTCGACACCCGCCTGACCGACGCCGGGATGGCCCAGGCCGCGGCGGCCGCGCCGCTGCTCGCCGGGTGCCGCTTCGACCGCATCGTGACCTCGGACCTGACCCGCGCCCACGACACCGCGACCACCGTCGCCGCGGCGACCGGGCTGCCGCTGTCGGTGGACAAGCGGCTGCGCGAGACCCACCTCGGGGACTGGCAGGGCCGCACGGTGGCCGACATCGAGGCCGAGGACCCGGGCGCGATCGCCGCGTGGCGTTCCGACCCGCGCTTCACCCCGCCGGGCGGGGAGTCGCGGGTCGACGTCGTCGCCCGCTCGATGCCGGTCGTCACCGAGCTCGACACCGAGTTCACCGACGACCCGGACGAGCGTTCGGTGCTGCTCGTCGCGCACGGCGGCATGATCGCCGGGCTGGTGTGCGGGCTGCTCGACCTGCCGGAGTCCGCCTGGCCGGTGATCGGCGGGATGGGCAACGCGAAGTGGGCCGTCGTCGCCCGCCGCGACGACCACCCGCGCTGGCGGCTGTCGGGGTACAACATCGGTGCCTGACCTGCTGGTCGTCGGCGACTCGCTGGCCTTCCACGGACCCGAACGGCCCTGTCCGGCCGACGAGCCGCGGCTGTGGCCCAACCTCGCCGCCGCCCGGCTCGGGGGCCGCGCCGAGCTCGTCGCGCGCGCCGGGTGGACGGCCCGGCACGCCTGGTCGGCGGTCGCCGGTGACCCGCGGGTCTGGGCCGCGCTGCCGCGGGTCGGCGCGGTCGTGCTCGGGGTGTCGGGGATGGACTCGCTGCCCTCGCCGCTGCCGACCGCGCTGCGCGAGCTGATCCCGGTGCTGCGCCCGGACGGGCTGCGCCGCGCGGCGCGGGCCGGGTACCGGGCCGCGCAGCCCCGGCTGGCCCCGGCGCTGGCCCGGCTGCCCGGCGGGGGACCGGCCACGCTGCCGCCCCGGCTGACCGTCGCCTACCTGGAACGGTGCCGGGCGGGGGTGCACGCGCTGCGCCCGGGGCTCCCGGTCGTGGCGCTGCTGCCGTCGGTGCACCGGGCCACCGACTACGGGTTCGCGCACCCGCACCGCGCCGCCACCGAGGACGCGATCCGGCGCTGGGCGGCCGGCGTCCCGGCGGTGTCGGTGCTGGACGTGCCGGCCCTGGTCGGCGGGCACGTGCTGGGCGGGCACGGCAACCCCGACGGGATGCACTGGGGGTGGGACGGCCACGCCGCGGTCGGGGAGGCGCTGGCCGCGCTGCTGGGGGCGCCGTGACGCTGCTTGGGATCGACCTCGGCACGACCTCGGTGAAGGCGGCCGTGCTCGCCGCCGACGGCACCCGCGTCGCCGCCGCGACCCGGCGCCACCGCACGCACCGGCCCGCGCCCGGGCACGCCGAGCAGGACCCCGCCGACTGGTGGAGCGGCCTGTGCGACGCGCTGGCCGAGCTCGGCCCCGCCCTGTCCGGGGTGCACGCCGTCGGGCTGTGCGCCCAGGTCAACACCCATCTGTTCACCGACGGCGACGGCACGCCCGTGTACCCGGCGATCACCTGGCAGGACGGGCGCTGCGCCGCCGTCGCCGCGTCGCTGACCGACCGGCTGTCCCCGGCCGACCGGGCGCGGGTCCGTGGCGGGCTCGGGACCGTCGACGCGTCGCACCCGGCGGCGCGCGCCGCCTGGCTCGCCGCGCACCGGCCTGCGGCCTGGGCCCGCGCGACACGGCTGCTCGCGCCGAAGGACTGGCTGCTGGCCCGGCTCACCGGCACCGCGATCGCCGACCCGTTGTCCTCGATCGGGCTCGTCGGCCCGGACGGGACGCCCGCCGGGTGGCTGGACCTGCTGGTGCCCGGCCTGCGGGCGATGGTCCCGCCGCTCGCCGACCCGGCGACGGTCGCGGGGGAGACCACCGGCGCCGGCGGCCTCCCGGCGGGGCTGCCGGTGGCGGTCGGGACGATGGACGCCTGGGCCGCCCTGCTCGGCGGCGGGATCGCCGCCCCCGGTGACGCCGTCGACGTCGCGGGGACCTCGGAGGTGCTGGCCGTGGCGGCGGAGCCCGGTGGCGGCGCCCCGGGCGTGGTGTCGTTCCCGCCGTGGCGCGGCCTGCACGTGCACGCGGGGCCGACCCAGGCCGGTGGTGACGCGCTGGTGTGGGCGGCCGCGGCGCTGGGGACGGACGTGGCCGGTCTGCTCGGCGCGGCCGGGGCGGCCCGCCCGGACCGTGCGCTGTTCCTGCCGCAGCTCGCGGGGGAGCGCGCCCCGCTGTGGGACCCGTCGCTGCGCGGGCACTGGCTCGGGCTGGGCCCCGACACCGGGACCGCGGAGCTCGGTCGCGCGGTGCTGGAGGGGGTCGCGCACGCCGCCCGGCACGTCCTGGAGCCGCTCGAGGCCGCCGCCCGGCTGCGGGCCGGGTCGCTCGCCGTCTGCGGCGGGGGCGCGAGCAGCGACCTGTGGTGCCAGGTCAAGGCCGACGTGCTCGACCGGCCGCTGCGCCGCACCGCGGAGACCGACGCCGGTGTCCTCGGCGCGGCCGTGCTCGCCGCGCTCGCCGTGGGCGACGCCGCCGGCGTCGGGGAGCTGGTGGCCGCGATGGTGCGGGTGGACCGCGAGTTCGTGCCCGACCCGCGCGAGCGCGCCCGCCTCGACGACGCCCACGGCCGCTACCGCGCCGCGCAGGCGGCACTCGCGCCGCTGTTCCGCTGACCGGCCCCGATAGGGTCCGCGCGTGCCCTCCTCGCCGGTCGCCGTGGTCACCGACTCCACCGCCCACCTCCCGCCGGGGCCGGCGCGCCGCTCGGGCGTCCACGTGGTGCCGCTGGAGGTGCGGCTCGGGGAGCGGACGGCACGCGACGGCGTCGAGGTGACCGCGGCGGAGCTGATCACGGCGCTCGCCGACCGGGACGTGCTGGTCCAGACCTCGCGCCCGGCGCCGGTGGCGTTCGCGGAGCGGTTCACCGCCCTGCTCGACGACGGCGCCGACGCGGTCGTGTCGGTGCACCTGTCCCGCGAGCTGTCCGGGACGTGGGACGCCGCCCGGGTCGCCGCCACGGAGGTCGCGCCGGACCGGATCCGGGTCGTCGACTCCGCGGCGATCGCGATGGGGCTGGGGTTCGCGGTGCTCTCCGCCGCCGACGCCGCGGCGGCCGGTGCCCCCGCCGACGCCGTCGCGGCCGCCGCGACGGCCGTCGCCGCCCGCGCCCGGGTGCTGTTCGCGGTGCAGGACCTGGAACGGCTGCGCCGCGGCGGACGGATCGGTGCCGCGTCCGCGCTGCTGGGGACGGCGCTGTCGGTCAAGCCGATCCTGCACCTGCACGGGGGCCGGATCGCGCTGCTGGAGAAGGTGCGGACGACCTCGCGGGCGACCGAGCGGCTCGTCGCGCTGGCCGTCGCGGAGGCGGCCGGGCCGGGCGCCCGGCTCGCGGTGCACCACCTGGGCGCCGAGGAGCGGGCCGAGGACGTCGCCGACCGGCTGCGCGAGCAGCTGCCCGACGCCGCGGAGGTGCACGTCTCCGAGGTCGGCGCGGTCATCGGGGCACACGCGGGGCCCGGGCTGGTGGGCGTCGTGGTCGTCCCGGCCGGGACCTGAGCGCCGCCGTTCCCCGCCGGACACGCACGGCCCCGCCGCAGTCTGGCACGTCGGACCGACGGTGACGCGGTCCCGGCGGCCGCCGCGGGACGCCGGTCCACGACCGGCCGAGCTGTCCACAGGTCCGTGATCCGGCCCGGCGACGGGCCCCGCCGCTCCTAGCGTCGGGTGCGTGACCAGGACCGACGATCCCCGCGACCCGGGCAGGCGCCTGGCCGGGATCGGGGTGCGCGGGGCCCCACGCGAGCACTACGACCCGCCCACGCAGCCGCTGCCGATCCTTCCGGCGGCCGGTCCGCGGGCGGCGACGTGGACCGCGGACCCCGACGCCGGGCACCCGCTGGCCGCGCCGGCCCGCACGGACGCCCCGGCCGACGTCGTGGCCGCCGACGTCCCGCACGGCGGCCGGCCGTCGTGGCTGCGGCGCACGGCCCTGCGGTGGCTGCCGCCGTCGCTGGCCGGGGCGCGGGTCGACCCGGGCCGGCCCGGTGCGCTCGCCCTGGTCGCGGTGGTGCTGGCCGGGGCACTCGTCGCCGGGGTCGGGGTGTGGCTCGACCGGCCCACCGTGCAGCCGGTCGGCGGCCTGCCGGAGGTGACGGCGGTGCCGGACGGGCCCGCGGTCCCGGAGACCGGTGCCGCGCCCGCACCGGCGGCGGCGCCCGCGGCGACCGCGGGCCCGCACGTGGTCAGCGTCGTCGGCCGGGTGGCGCGGCCCGGACGGGTCCGGGTCCCCGACGGCGCCCGGGTCGCCGACGCCGTGGAGGGCGCCGGCGGTGCGCTGCCCGGCATCGACCTCACCGTGCTCAACCTGGCCCGGCGCCTCGGCGACGGCGAGCAGATCGCGGGCGGGGCGGCCCCGGCCGCGGACGCGGCACCGGTGCAGCCCGCACCGGGCGCCGAGCCCGCGTCCGGCGCCGAGCCGGGGGCCGCGCCGGGTGGCCCGGCGGCCCCGGCCGGGAAGCTCGACCTGAACTCCGCGACGGCGACCGACCTCGACGGGCTGCCGGGGGTCGGCCCGGTCACCGCCGCGAAGATCGTCGACTGGCGGACGGCGAACGGGCGGTTCAGCCGGGTCGAGCAGCTGCGGGAGATCGACGGCATCGGGGAGCGCCGCTTCGCCCGGCTCCGTGAGCTGGTGCGGGTGTGACCGCGCCGCGCGCCCGGCGCCCCGGTCCCGACCGGCCCGGCTCCGCGACCGGTTCCGCTACGCCCCGGCGGGGTGCCGACGGCGGGAGCGGCGAGGACCGTCCGGCCCCGCCGGACCTGCGGCTGGTGCCCGCCGCGCTCGCGACCTGGGCCGCCGTCCTGGCGGGGCTGCTCGGCGGTCCGCCCGGTGGAGTGGCCGCGGCGGCGCTCGCGGTGGTCGCCGCGGCGGTCGCCCTGCTCCGGGCCCGGGCCGGTGCCCGCGCGGCCGCTCCGGCGTCGACGGTGCTCGCGGCGGCCGGCTGCGCGCTGGTCGCGGCCCTGCTGGTCACCGCGCACGCGGGCGCGCTGGCCGCGCACCCGCTGCGCGACCCCGCCGACCGCGGCGCCGCCGCCGAGGTCCGGGTCCGGCTCACCGACGACCCGCGGGTGCTGCGCGGCGGCACCGGCGGCGACGAGTCCGGCGCGGCCCGGGCCACCGCGCTGGTCCGCACCGAGCTGGTCGCGGCCACCGTCGGCGCGCACCGGGCGCGCACCGGCGGCGCACTGCTGCTGCTCGCACCGGCCGGGAGCTGGGCCGGGCTGCTGCCCGGCCAGGAGGTCTCCGCCGCGGGCCTGCTCGCCCCCGCGCAGCGCTCCGACCTGACCGTCGCGGTCCTGCGGGTCCGCGGCGCCCCGCAGGACGTCACCCCGCCACCGTGGTGGCAGACGGCGGCCGGGAGCCTGCGCGACGGGCTGCGCGACGCCGCGGTGTCCGCGCTGCCCGAGGCCCCGGCCGGGCTCCTGCCGGGGCTGGCGATCGGGGACACCCGCGCCCAGCTCGCGGAGACCGAGCAGGACTTCCGCACCGCCGGGCTGGCGCACCTCACCGCCGTGTCCGGGGCGAACGTCGCGATCGTGACCGGTGCGGTGCTGCTCCTGCTGCGCCTGTTCCGCACCGACCCACGGGTGGCGTCCGCGGCGGCGCTGCTCGCGCTGGTCGGGTTCGTCGTGCTGGCGCGGCCGTCGCCGTCGGTACTGCGGGCGGCGGTCATGGGCGGGGTGGTGCTGGTCGCGTTCGCCGCCGGCCGGGCGCGCTCCGCGGTGCCGGCGCTCGCGGTGGCGGTGCTCGGGCTGCTGCTCGCCTCGCCCGCGCTGGCCGTCGACGCCGGGTTCGTCCTGTCCGTCGTCGCCACCGGGGCGCTGGTCCTGCTCGGCCCGGGGTGGACGGCGTCGCTGAAGCGGCGCGGCCTGCCGTCCGGGCCGGCGGAGGCGCTGGTCGTCCCGGTCGCCGCGGCCCTGGCGACCGCCCCCGTCATCGCCGGGCTGAACGGGGGAGTCGGGCTGGTCACGGTGGTCGCGAACCTGCTCGCGGCACCCGCGGTCGCGCCGGCGACGGTGCTCGGTGTGCTCGGGGCCGTGCTGTCCGCGCTCAGCCCGTGGGCGGCGTGGGTCTGCGCGTGGCTGGCCGGGCCGTTCGTCCGGTGGCTGGTGCTCGTCGGGGACCGGGCCGCCGCGGTCCCGGGGGCGACGGTGCCGTGGCCGGCCGGGGTGGGCGGCGCGCTGCTGCTCACCGGCCTGCTGCTGGGGCTGCTCGCGATGGGGCGGGTGCCGCGACTGCGGGCGTTGCTGCTGGCCCTGCTGGTCGGGCTGCTGGTGGTGCTGGTGCCGACCCGGTTCGCACCACCGGGCTGGCCGCCCGCGGGCTGGCGGATGGTGGCCTGCGACGTCGGGCAGGGCGATGCGCTCGTGCTGGCGACCGGTGTGGCCGGGCACGCCGTGCTCGTCGACACCGGACCCGGCGACGACGCCGTCGACACCTGCCTGGACCGGCTCGGCGTGCGGGTCCTCGAACTGGTCGTGATCACCCACTTCCACGCCGATCACGACGGCGGCCTGGCCGGCGCGCTGCGCGGGCGGGCCACGGGCGGGATCGCGGTCGGCCCGGTGCGCGAACCCGCGTCCGGGCTGCGCGAGATCACCCGGCACGCCGCGGCGGCCGGCGCGCCCGTCGTCGGGCTCGCCCGCGGCATGGAGCTGGGCTGGCCGGAGCTGCGCCTGCAGGTCCTCGGGCCCGTGCACCCGCCCGTGACGGTCGACGGCAGCGACGGCACCGCGGTCAACGACATCTCGCTGCTGCTGCGCGCCACGACGCCGGCCGCGACCGTGCTGCTCACCGGGGACGCCGAGCTCGCCGCCCAGGACGACCTGCTCGCCTCCGGCGCGGACCTGCGGGCCGACGTGCTGAAGATGCCGCACCACGGCTCGCGTAAGGTGCTGCCCGCGCTGATCGGGGCCGTCGCGCCGCGGGCGGCGGTGATCAGCGTCGGGAACGGCAACACCTACCACCACCCCAACCCGGAGCTGGTGGACCGGCTCGCCGCCGCAGGGATCCTGGTCGCCCGCACCGACCGGTCCGGCGACCTCGCCCTGACCGGCGACGACCCGGCCGGGCTGGCGGTGGTCGCCCGGGGCGACCCCCGCCCGGCGCCCGGCCGGCGGGGCCGGTCAGCCCCGGTTCGCCAGCGCCTCGCGCACCGCGCGCGATGTCGACGGCACCGTCGCGGTCGGGCCGACCTCGCCGGAGACGGCGTCGAGGGTCTTGAGACCGTCGCCGGTGATCATCAGGACGGTCTCGGCGTCGGGGTCGAGCGTCCCCGCCTCGAGCAGCTTCTTCGTGGTCGCGACGGTGACCCCGCCGGCGGTCTCGGCGAACACGCCCTCGGTGCGGGCCAGCAGCCGGATCCCGGCGACGACCTCCTCGTCGGACACGTGCCCGACCGAGCCACCGGTGCGCCGCACCGAGTCCAGGACGTACGGGCCGTCGGCCGGGTTGCCGATCGCCAGCGAGCGGGCGATGGTGTCCGGCTTCTGCGGCTGGATCACGTCGTGGCCGGCCTCGAAGGCGGACGCGACCGGGGAACAGCCGGTGGCCTGCGCCCCGAACACGGTGTAGGGCGTCGGCTCGACGAGGCCGAGCTCGCCGAGCTCGGTGAACCCCTTGTCGATCTTCGTGAGCTGCGAGCCGGAGGCGACCGGCACGACGACCTGCTCCGGCAGCCGCCAGCCGAGCTGCTCGGCGACCTCGTAGCCCAGCGTCTTGGAGCCCTCGGCGTAGTACGGCCGGACGTTGACGTTCACGAACGCCCAGTCCTCGTGCTCGGCGGCCAGCTCGGTGGCGAGCCGGTTGACGTCGTCGTAGTTGCCGTCGACGGCGAGCAGGGTGCCGCCGTACACCGCGGTGGTGACGATCTTGGCCTGCTCCAGGGAGGACGGGATCAGCACCACCGAGTCCCACCCGGCGCGGGCGGCCGCGGCGGCGACGGCGTTGGCCAGGTTGCCCGTCGAGGGGCAGCAGAGCACGGAGAAGCCCAGCTCACGGGCCGCGGCGAGCGCGACGGCCACGACCCGGTCCTTGAAGGAGTGGGTCGGGTTGCCGGTGTCGTCCTTGATCCAGATCTTGCGGACGCCGAGCGCGCGCGCCAGGTTGTCGGCCTCGATCAGCCGGGTCAGGCCGGGCTCGGTGTTGGCGTGCTGCTCGACGGTCGAGGGGACCGGCAGCAGGTCCTTGTAGCGCCAGATCGACTTCGGGCCGGCCTCGATGGAGGCGCGGGTGACCGCCGGGAACTCGTAGGCGACCTCGAGCGGGCCGAAACAGCGCGGACAGGCGAACTCCGCCGCGAGCGGGATGCGGTGCCGGCACTCGCGGCAGGACAGCGCCCGCGCGGAGCCCAGGTCGTAGGCGGGGGTGGTTTCGGGCGCAGCAGTGAGAGTCACGAGATCTCCTCATCTGTCCCGCCGGGTGCGGCGGGCCGGAATTGGCACCGTGTTCGTCGACGTCCTCACCGCGCGGAGCGCGCAGGTGTGGGCGGATCGTCGTGCGACGCCGGTTGCCGGGGCTTCAACGGGCCGTTCCCTCTGCCCCTCTGGATGAGCCATATGCGGTTGTGGTGTCCCGGCGCGGTGGCCGGAAACGGTCATGACCGTACGCGAGACGGTCGCGTCCCCGCCAGGAGGTGTCCTCCGGACGGGACGCGGGTCACGGGTTGTCGGGGGTGTGGGCCACGATGGGGGGGTGAGCGCGACGAAGGCCCCGGCCCCGCTGCAGCTCGTCGTCGGCGACGAGGAGTTCCTGGCCGAACGCGCCGTGTCCGACCTGGTCCGGCGGGCACGGGGGTCCGATCCGGAGACCGAGCTGCGCCGCTTCCGCACCTCGGAGGTGGCGCCGGGCGAGCTGGCCGGGCACCTGAGCCCGTCGCTGTTCGCGGAGGGCCGGGTGATCGTGCTCACCCACGGCCAGGACGCGGGCAAGGATATGACGGCCGCGCTCGCCGACTACGTGAAGGACCCGGCCGACGGGATCGTGCTCGTGGTCCAGCACGCGGGCGGCGCGAAGGGCAAGGCCGTCCTGGACCTGATGCGCAAGGCCGGGGCGGCCGTGGTCACCTGCAACCGCATCACCCGCGCCGACGAGCGGTCCGACTTCGTCCGCGACGAGGTCCGCCGCCACGGCGGCACGATCACCCCGGGCGCGCTCGCGGTGCTCGTCGAGGCCGTCGGCTCGGACCTGCGGGAGCTGGCGGCCGCGGCCGGGCAGCTCGTCGCGGACACCGGCGGCACGGTCGACGAGACCGGGGTGCGTCGCTACCACCGCGGCCGCGCCGAGTCCTCCGGCTTCGCGGTGGCCGACGCCGCGGTCGCCGGCGACCGCCGTGCGGCGATGGAGGCGCTGCGCTGGGCGCTGGTGCTCGGTGTCCCGCACGTGCTGATCGCCGACGCGCTGGCCGACTCCGTCCGCACCCTGGCCAAGGTGGGCTCGGCGGGGCGCGGCGACCCGAACCGGCTGGCGGGCGAGCTCGGCATGCCGCCGTGGAAGATCCGCAAGGCGCAGCAGACGGTGCGCCAGTGGCGCCCCGAGCAGCTGGCGGTCGCGATCGCGGCGACCGCGCAGGTCAACGCGGACGTCAAGGGCATCGCCGCGGACGCCGAGTACGCCCTGGAACGCGCCGTGCTGGCGGTCGTCGCGGCCCGCGCGGGCCGCTGACCGGGGCGCTGCCCCGAGCCCGGCCGGACGTCGACCAGGAACCACCCCGCACACGACGATGGCGCCGCCCCCGAAGCCGGGGACGGCGCCGTCGGTGAACCGTGGTGGCTCAGGCCTGCACGTCGTTGAGGCGCTTGGCCATCGCGGACTTGCGGTTCGCCGCCTGGTTGCGGTGGATGACGCCCTTGCCGGCCGCCTTGTCCAGAGCCTTGGCCGCCTTGCGCTGCAGCTCCACGACGTTGTCGGCGCCGGAGTCGGCGGCCTCGCGGAAGTGGCGGATGGCGGTCTTGACCGAGGACTTCACCGACTTGTTGCGCTGCCGGCGCTTCTCGTTGGTCTTGACACGCTTGATCTGCGACTTGATGTTGGCCACGTCTGCCTCTGGTCTTCCTGCCTGCTGGTCGGCTGGTGTGTGTGTACGTCCGGTCCGCTCCGGCGGCACCGAACAGCATCACTGGAGAGAGGGTCCAGGCCGTTTCGGGCGAGCACGCCGAGCGCTCGACGCACAAGGTTACCAGCGGCGTCGTCGCGCCCCGGGCCGGGGCACCGGACGCGGCAGGGCGGGAACGTCCCGTCGAGCGTGATCACGGCCCGGTGGCCCTGCGGGTCGGCCACCCGCGCCACGTCGAGCCCGACGTCGACGGCCGGGACGACGCCGTCGCCGGACTCCTCGCGGACGAGCTCGGAGATCGTCGTGCCGCGGACCTGCACCGGCGCCGCGTGACGACCCGCGGTGCCACCACGGCGCCCGCCCGGTACGACATGGGACGATGGGGGCCAGTGCCCGACGCCCCGATGCGACAGCGAAAGCCGAGTACAGCCGAGTGACGACGTACGCCGACCGCACGTTCACCCCGCCGGAGCGCATCCGGAACTTCTGCATCATCGCCCACATCGACCACGGGAAGTCCACCCTGGCCGACCGCATGCTGCAGGTCACGGGGGTGCTCAGCGATCGTGACGCCCGGGCCCAGTACCTCGACCGGATGGACATCGAGCGCGAGCGCGGCATCACGATCAAGGCGCAGAACGTCCGGCTGCCGTGGACCGCGAAGAACGCCGACGGCGAGCCGACCGAGCACGTCCTGCACCTGATCGACACCCCCGGCCACGTCGACTTCACCTACGAGGTCTCCCGTGCGCTCGAGGCGTGCGAGGGCGCGATCCTGCTGGTCGACGCCGCGCAGGGGATCGAGGCGCAGACCCTGGCCAACCTGTACCTGGCCATGGAGAAGGACCTGCACATCATCCCGGTCCTCAACAAGATCGACCTGCCGGCCGCGGACCCGGAGCGCTACGCCGCGGAGATCGCGCACATCACCGGCTGCGAGCCGGAGGACGTGCTGCGCTGCAGCGCGAAGACCGGTGAGGGCGTCGAGGCCGTGCTGGACGCGGTCATCGCCCAGGTCCCGGCCCCGGTCGGCGACGCCGACGCGCCCGCCCGGGCGATGATCTTCGACTCGGTCTACGACACCTACCGCGGCGTCGTCACCTACATCCGGGTCGTCGACGGGAAGCTCTCCCCGCGCGAGAAGATCAAGATGATGTCCACCGGCGCCGAGCACGAGCTGCTCGAGATCGGCATCGTCTCGCCGGAGCCCAAGCCGTCCGACGGCCTGGGGGTCGGCGAGGTCGGCTACCTCATCACCGGTGTGAAGGACGTCCGTCAGTCCAAGGTCGGCGACACCGTCACGTCCAAGCGCAACGGGGCCGCCGAGCCGTTGACCGGCTACCGCGAGCCGCAGCCGATGGTCTACTCCGGGCTCTACCCGATCGACGGCTCCCAGTACCCGGACCTGCGCGAGGCGCTGGACAAGCTGCAGCTCAACGACGCCGCGCTCACCTACGAGCCGGAGACCTCGGCCGCGCTCGGGTTCGGCTTCCGCTGCGGCTTCCTGGGCCTGCTGCACCTGGAGATCACCCGCGAGCGGCTCGAGCGCGAGTTCGACCTCGACCTCATCTCCACCGCCCCCAACGTCGTCTACCAGGTCACCACCGACGACGGCGAGGAGATCGAGGTCACCAACCCCAGCGACTGGCCGGTGGGCAAGGTCGCCGAGGTCCGCGAGCCGATCACCAAGATCACCATCCTGGCGCCCTCGGAGTTCGTGGGCACCATCATGGAGCTCTGCCAGAGCCGGCGCGGCCAGCTCGGCGGCATGGACTACCTGTCCGAGACCCGCGTCGAGCTGCGCTACACGATGCCGCTCGGCGAGATCATCTTCGACTTCTTCGACAACCTGAAGTCCCGCACGCGCGGCTACGCCAGCCTCGACTACGAGGAGGCCGGCGAGCAGGTCGCCGACCTGGTGAAGGTCGACATCCTGCTGCAGGGCGAGGCCGTCGACGCGTTCTCCGCGATCGTGCACAAGGAGTCGGCGTACTCCTACGGCACGTCGATGGCGACCAAGCTGCGCGAGCTGATCCCGCGCCAGCAGTTCGAGGTGCCGATCCAGGCGGCCGTCGGCGCGCGGATCATCGCCCGCGAGACCATCCGCGCGATCCGCAAGGACGTCCTCGCCAAGTGCTACGGCGGCGACATCTCCCGCAAGCGCAAGCTGCTGGAGAAGCAGAAGGAGGGCAAGAAGCGGATGAAGACCATCGGCCGGGTCGACGTCCCGCAGGAGGCCTTCGTCGCCGCACTGTCCACCGGCGGCGGCCAGGCCACCGAGAAGCCCAAGAAGTAGCCCCGGACACGAGAGCGGGCCCGACTCCCTCGAGGGTGTCGGGCCCGACGTGTACGTGTGGGGGGCGGGGGAGCGCGGGGGCGCTACATGACCGAGCCTGCCCGGGGGCCGGGGACCGTGGTCTCGCACGGTGCGGGGCGGGCGGCGGGAGCGCGGCGCGGCGACAGGATGCGCTGCACCCGCTGGCAGACGGACTCCACGACGGTCCGTCCCTCCGCCGACAGGTGCACCAGCACGCGACGCCGGTCGAGGGGGTCCGCCGACCGGTAGGCCAGCTTCTTCTCCACGAGGCGGTCCACGATCCGGGTGGCCGTGGGGGCGGGGAGCGACGTGTGTCCCGCGACCTCGCCCATGCTGCGGCCGGTGCCGCGGGCGAGCATCAACAGCACCCGCCAGCCGTCACGGCTGACGTCGGTCGCGGAGGGGTTGGTGGACAGGGCTGTGGCCACGGCGTGGTCGACCCGGTCCAGGAACTCGACGACACCCGCGGCTCCAGGCGTCGGGGCGGCCATGGTGGCCGTCCCCGACGCCCGTCGACTGAAAGGCTCGGTCACGATGACGCACTGTACTTGCCGAACGGGCGAAATCCGACCCTGTCCTGCGGAAACGTCGCCCGAGCGCCGGACGGTCGTCACGCAGCGGTGACGCGCAGGCCGTCGACCAGCCATTTCGTAGACCGCTTGACGTCCCCTAACGACATCACGACTGCATCACACCACGGTCACGTAACGCCCTAGCGGGTCAGCACGATCTTGCCCGCGGTCCTCCCGGCCGCCATCGCCTCGAACGCCTCCTTCGCGGAGTCCATCGGCAGTTCGGTCCCGATCTCCGGCGCGATCCCGGCCGTCGACACGAAGGTCATGAGATCGGCCAGCTCCTGGCGCGTGCCCATGGTCGACCCGACGACCTCGAGCTGCAGGAAGAACAGCCGCTGCAGGTCCGCCGGCGGGTTCGGGCCCGAGGTCGAGCCGCAGATGACGATGCGCCCGCCCGGGCGCAGCGCGCGCATCGAGTGCTTCCAGGTGGCCTCGCCGACCGACTCCATGACGGCGTCGACCTTGCCGGGCAGCTTCGCGCCGGGCTCGAACGTGGCGTGCGCGCCGAGCCGCTCGGCCAGCGCGCGCTTCTCCTCGTCGCGGCCGGTGACCCACACCTGGAACCCGGCGGCCCGGCCCAGCTGGACAAGCGCCGTCGACACCCCGCCGGAGGCGCCCTGGACGAGCACGGTCTGGCCGGGCTGCAGGTTCGACCGGGTGAACAGCATCCGGTACGCGGTCAGCCACGCGGTGCCCAGCACGGCGCCCTGCGCCGGGGTGATGCCCGCCGGGGTGGGGATCGCGTTGCGGGCCGGGACGACGACCTTGTCGGCCATCGTGCCCTGGTGCTTCTCGGTGAGCAGGGTGCGCCGGGGGTCGAGGGTCTCGTCGCCGCGCCAGTCCGGGTCACCGATGATCGGGTAGAGGACGACGTCGGTGCCGTCGTCGAGGGTCCCGGCGCCGTCGCAGCCGAGGATCATGGGGAACTGGTCGGGCTTGATGCCGACCCCGCGGAGCGTCCACAGGTCGTGCATGTTGAGGCTGGCGGCCGAGACGTTCACGGAGACCCAGCCCTCGGGGACCTCCGGGTCGGGCCGCTCGCCCACGACGAGCGAGTCGAGCGGAGCGTCGGCGTCGGGCTCCTGCGCGTAGACAGCGAACATGGGCCCGAACCTAATGCCTGGGCGCGGGGACTACCGTGTGGAGTGTGCGCACGATCATCGACGGCTGGGACGCGTTCGAGCTGTGGCTCACCGGGCTGCCGTTCGTGTTCCAGGTCGTCTTCGTGACGATCGTGGTCCTGCCGGCGTGCGCGGGCGTCGCGGTCGCCCTGGACCGCGTGACGGCCCGGTTCGACGTGCCCCGCGACCGCCGCGACGGCGGCGGCTGAGCGCGGTCACACCGGCCGGGCGGCCAGCGCCTCCAGGGTCTGCGAGCAGCCCGCGTCGACGCGGACGTCGGCGAGGTCGTCACCACGGGTGGCGCCCCGGTTGACGATCACCACCGGCACGCCCGCCCGGTGCGCGGCGCGCACGAACCGCAGCCCCGACATGACCGTCAGGGAGGACCCGGCGACGAGCAGCGCGGAGTCCTCGGGGGCGAGCGAGGCGACCAGGGCGTAGCAGCGGTCGACCCGCTCGCGGGGCACGTTCTCCCCGAAGAAGACCACGTGCGGCTTCAGCACCCCGGCACAGGACGCGCACGGCGCGACCCGGAAGCCGTCGGTGATCTCGACGGCGGCGTCCCCGTCGGGGGCGGTCTCGACCTCGGCGCTGTGCGCCTCGGTGAAGCCGGGGTTGAGCGCGGTGAGCCGGGCCTGCAGGTCCTCGCGCGGGGTGACCCGGCGGCAGTCCAGGCAGACGACCTCGTCGATGCGCCCGTGCAGGTCGATCACGCCGCGGCTGCCGGCGGCGCCGTGCAGGCCGTCGACGTTCTGGGTGATGAGCCCGTCGACGACGCCCGCCGCCCCGAGCGCGGCCAGCGCCCGGTGCCCGGGGTTGGGGTCCGCGCGGCGCATCCGCGCCCAGCCGACGTGGCTGCGCGCCCAGTACCGCCGCTGCGCGGGGGTGCCCGAGACGAACTCGGAGTAGGTCATCGGGTTGCGCGGGCGCGACCCCGGGCCGCGGTAGTCCGGGATGCCCGAGTCGGTCGACAGCCCGGCGCCGGTCAGGACGACGAGCCGCCGCCCCGCCAGGAGCTCCAGCGCCGCACCCGGGTCGGTCGTCACGGCGGGTGCGCTCATGGTCCCAGGGTAGGCGCGCTGGGCGGGCCCCGCGCCGCGCGCGCCCGGCCCGCCGCGGGCTCAGCGCACCGGGTCGGGGGTGCGGCGGTGCCGGCCGCCGTCGGCGTGGCGGGCCGGGGGCAGAGCCGTGCGGCCGGTGTCGGCGACGCGGTGGCGCGCCCGCGGCTCCGGCACCGGGCTCGGCGCGCCGACCGTGGGGAACGCGGGCAGCGGCACCCCCGGCCCGGCGACGGCGGGCAGCGGCACCGTGCGCGCGACGGCCTCGCCGCGCCGGGCGGGGAGCGGGCGGGGCGCGACCGGCGGGGCCGGGGGCGGGGCGTCGCCGGCCTGCTCCTGCAGCCGGTACAGCGCCGCGTAGCCGGGGCACTCGCGCAGCAGCGACGGGTGGTCGCCGTACCCGGTGACCCGGCCGCCGTCGAGGACGACGATGCGGTCGGCGTCGACGACGTCGACCAGCCGGTGGGTGACCAGCACGACCGTCCGGTGCCCGGCCAGGCGCCGGACCGGCGCGAGGACCCGCGCGGCGGAGGCGGCGTCCAGCCCGGCGGTGGGCTCGTCGAGCAGCAGCACCGGCGCGTCCCGCACCAGGGCGCGGGCGATCGCGAGGCGCCGCAGCTGCCCGCCGGACAGCATCCGGCCGCGCTGCCCGATCCGCGTGCGGTAGCCGTCGGGCAGGGCGGCGACGACGTCGTGCAGGTCGGCCGCGCGCGCGGCGGCCTCGACCTCCTCGGGGGCGGCGTCCGGGCGCGCCCAGCGGATGTTCTCCTCCACGGTCGCGTCGAACACCAGCGAGTCCTGCAGCACCGGGACGACGGCCGCGCGCAGGTCCGCCGGAGCCAGCTGCGCGAGGTCGACGCCGTCGAGGGTGACCCGCCCGCGGTCCGGGTCGTGCTGGCGCAGCAGCAGCCGCACCACGGTGCTCTTGCCCGCCCCCGACGCCCCGACCACGGCCACCCGCGACCCCGCGGGCACCCGGAACGACACCTCGTGCAGGGCCGGGCGGCCCGACCCCGGGTAGTCGAACGCGACGCCGTGCAGCGCCAGCTCCCCGGTCGCACGGGGGAGCGGGCGCGCCACGGCGGGAGCGGCGACGGCCGGGCGGGCGTCGAGGACCTCGACGATCCGCTCGGCGCCCGCGCACGCGGAGTACAGGGTCGCGGCGAGGTTGCCGAAGCCCGAGACCGGTGCGTAGAGCTGCCCGAGGTAGGCGAGCAGCACCAGCAGCCCGCCGAGGGTGAGCTCGCCGCTGCCGAGCCGGGCGACGGCGATCCCCGCGACGAGCAGCAGCCCGGCGGCCTGCACCAGCCCGCTGGCCGGTGCGAACAGGCTCTCCAGGCGGATCGCGCGCATCTGGGCCCGGAACGCGGCCTCGTTCTCCGCGCGGAACCGGGCCGTCTCGGCCGCGGTGCGGCCGTAGGCGTGCACGAGCGCGGCGTTGCCCAGGCTCTCCTCGGCCACCGAGACGATCGACCCCGACCGGCGCCGCTCCTCGCGGGCGGCGTCGGCGATCCGGCGCGACAGCAGCCGCGACAGCAGCAGGAACGCCGGTGCCGCGACCAGCGCGACCAGCGTCAGCCGCCAGTCGAGCAGCAGCATCGCGGTGGTGAAGAACAGGATCTGGAAGGAGTAGGTGAGCAGCAGGTTGACCCCGGTGAGCACCAGCTCCTCGATCTCGGCGACGTCCGACCCGATCCGCGACAGCACGTCGCCGAGCGGGCGCCGGTCCAGGTACGGCGCGGACAGCTCGCCGAGGTGGGCGAACAGCTCCACGCGCAGGCCGAGGACGAACCGCTCGGCGGTCCAGGCGCTGAGGTAGGAGTCGACGTAGGAGACGACGCCGGTCAGCAGGGTCAGCGCCAGGTAGGTGGCGGCCAGCATCGGGAACGGCCGGAAGTCCGCGGGGGTGAGGACGTCGTCGACCAGGACCTGGAACAGGCCGATGCTCGCCGTCGTCAGGGCGGGCACGCCCGCGGTGAGCGCCAGGCTCAGCACCATCCGCCCGCGGAACGGGCGGGTGTGCGGCCAGAAGCGCGCGAAGACGGTGCGCAGCGGCAGCCGCGGTGCCGGCTCGGCGAGCGGGCCCCCGGACCCGCCGGCGTCCTCGGTCATGTCGTCCCCTCCACCGCACCGGGTGGGTCCCGACGTGTCCGGGGCCCACCCGGTGTGATCAGCACACCGTCACTTGCAGTGGTGCTTGTGGTGGTGCTTCGGCGTGCGCCGCGGCGGGCAGTGCTCCTTCTTCGGCGGCCTGTGCGAGCAGCACTCGTCCTTCTCGGGCTTGGTCATTCCCGGAATGGGGAGGGGGAGGGGAAGCATCGGCCATCGTCCTTTCCGTGTGATGCGGCGGAGATGCCGCACCCCGTACGACGAGCGGGATCGATGCTGGTGACGGGTTCACGACAGGAGAACCCGAACAGAGCAACGGCCGGGCGGAGGTGACGTTTCCGGCATCCGTCGCAGAGCGGCCGCGAACTGATCCACACCATTCCCGCGAATCCGTTGCCGCACTGGCCCGGCGACGGCGGCCGGCAGTTCCGTCCCGTTTCACCCGGCAGTGGCGACGGCGACCGAGCGTCGACCATGTTGCTCTGAACGGGTGATGCTCAGTCGGCGGGCACCCAGGACGGCTTCCGCTTCTCGCCGAACGCCCGGATGCCCTCCTGGCCCTCCTCGGAGGCGAAGTAGCCCGCCGAGAGCGTGTTCATCGCGGCGAAGTCGTCGGCCATCGTCGCCGGGCGCTCGCGGCGCAGCATCGCCTTGGCCCCGGCCAGGGCCCCCGGCGCGCCGAGCCGGAGCATCCCGGCGTAGCGGGCCACCTCGTCGTCGAGCGCGTCGGCCGGGACGGCGCTGTTGATCAGTCCGACCGCCGCCGCGCGCCGCGCGTCGAACGTCTCGCCGGTCAGGAACAGCTCGTGTGCCGCGCGGGCGGACAGCCGGGGGAGCACAGTCACCGAGATGACCGCGGGCACGACGCCGATGCGGACCTCGGAGAAGGCGAACGTCGCGTCCTCGGCCGCGACCGCGATGTCGCACGCCGCGACGATGCCGACCCCGCCCGCGCGGGCGGGGCCGGCGAGCCGTGCGACGACCGGCTTCGGCGAGTCCCACAGCGTCGTCAGGATGCGGGGCACCTCGGTGACGCCCTGCGCGCCGGCGGCGGCGCCCTTCGACTCCTTGAGGTCCATCCCGGCGCAGAACACGGTGCCGGTGTGGGTCAGCACGACCACCCGCACTGCGTCGTCGGCGATCGCGGTGTCGAGGTGGGCGATCAGCTCGCGGCGCAGCTGCGCCGAGAGCGCGTTGCGGTTGTGCGGGGAGTCGAGCGTGATCGTCGCGATCCCGGCCTCGACGGCCAGGTGGACGAGCTCGGGGGAGTCGGGGGTGTCCGCGGTGACAGTCACCCCCGCACCCTAGGTCCTCAGGCCTTGCGCCAGTTGCTCGTGATCGAGACCCCGGCCAGGGCGAACAGCTGCGACACCGGGCAGCGGCGCTCGGTCTCGCGGGCGAGCTCGGCGACCTGCTCCGCGGAGCCGTCGGTGGTGACCACGGCGTCGATCCGCAGGTTCTGGAACGTCGTCTCGCCCTCGCGGTGGGTGCCCGCGGTCATGGTCGTCGGGTTGAAGTCCGCCGCCACGTCGAAGCGCACGTGCTCGATGGTGATCCCGAGCTCCTTGGCGACGATCGAGCTGGTGACCTGGTTGCACGACGACAGCGACGCGAGGGTGTAGGCGAGCGGGCTGGGGTGCTCGTCCTTGCCGCCGAAGGCGGGGTAGGCGTCGGTCTCGATGGTGTAGTCGGCGCCGTCGACCGCGACGGTCTGCGCGACGCCGGTGCCCTGGCCGCTGACGGCGAAGGTGACGAGGGGCATGGTGATCTCCTGGGATGTGTCGTGCGGGAAGGCCGGTCGGGGTGGGTCAGCGGCGGCGACAGAGCGCGCCGCGGGTCCGGCCGAGGTCGATGTGGCGCCGACGCACGAGGACGATCACCGCACCAGTCAACCGCACCGGCCGGTGGTGCGCGACGTGATGATCGCGGCCGAACCGGTGGGCGGGCCGGTGCGAAACCGGTCGGGTGGCGGCGGTCACCGGGTCCGGTCTAGTCTCGGTAAACGGAGAACACTCCGTTTATGAAGGGACACGTCGTGGACATCGGACTGCACATCGCGGACTTCACCTTCCCCGCCGGGCCCGCCGGCCTGGCCGACGACCTCTCCCGGATCGCGGCCGCCGCCGAGGAGCAGGGGTTCGCGCGGGTCAGCGTCATGGACCACGTCTGGCAGATCCGCCCGGTCGGGCCGATCGAGAACGACATGCTCGAGGCGTACACGGTCCTGGGCTACCTGGCCGCGCGGACCGAGCGCGTCGAGCTGCTGGCCTGGGTGACCGCGGTGACCTACCGCGACCCCGGGCTTCTCGTCAAGGCCGTCACCACGCTGGACGTGCTGTCCGGCGGGCGGGCGATGCTCGGCATCGGCGCCGCCTGGAACGAGGAGGAGGCCGCCGGCCTCGGCCTGTTCTTCCCGCCGACCGCGGAGCGGTTCGAGCGGCTGGAGGAGACCCTGCGCATCGCCCGGCAGATGTGGAGCGACGACGACGGCCCCTTCGACGGCGAGCACTACCGGCTGGCGCGCACGATGAACGTCCCGCAGCCGCTGCGCGGGCCGCACCCGCCGATCCTGATCGGCGGCGGCGGCGAGCGGAAGACGCTGCGCCTGGTCGCGCAGTACGCCGACGCGTGCAACCTGTTCGGCGGCCCGGAGCTGGCGCACAAGCTCGACGTGCTCCGCACCCGCTGCGAGGAGGTCGGGCGCGACTACGACGAGATCGAGAAGACGGTGATGGCGCGGCTCGACCCGGCGGACCCGAAGGCGGCGGTCGAGGAGCTGCGCGGGTACGCGGCGCTGGGTGTGCACCACGTGCACACGGTGGTCCCGGGCGTGGCGGGGATCGAGCCGCTGCGGGTGTTCGGCTCCGAGATCGTCCCGGCCGCGGCCGAGCTCTGAGACGGCGTGCTCAGCGACCGGGCTGGCGCGGCATCGTCCGCAGGACGGCGACCTGCTGGTCCAGCTCGGCGGCGATGAGCTCGGCGTGCAGGGCGGCGGAGGCGCCGTCGTGGGCGGCGAGGGCGCGGTGGCGGCGCACCAGCTCGTCGATCGCGTCCAGCATGCGGTCCACCGCCGCCCGCCCGGTGTCCGGCGTGGGGAGCTCGACGGCGGCGGGGCGGTCGGTCGGGGGGCGAATCAGCTCTGCGGTCATGCGACGTTCTCCGTTGAACGTGTCGGGGTCGGGGCGTGTCATGCGCAGTCGGTCCTGGTCTCTCAGCTCCGTTGTACCCCCCTTCAACGCCTTTTACGCCGTGTAGAACACGGGTGGGACGCAGGACACGGTGACCGGACGCACGTGGTCGGTGACCGGTCGTGATCATCGGAGGTCCCGGCCCCGGGTCCGCGGTCGGCGGGCGAACGGAGCGCGGTCCCGGCGGCCGTCGTGGAAACGGCGGGTGACCGGTCGGTGGCGTTTCGCAGCGATGTCTGTCCTCGAACGGGTGACCCTCGTTAGCGTCCGGACCATGATCATTCGTCCGGATGCGCGGACCGGGGTGCGGGCGCTGCTCGTCGCCGCCCTCGTCGCCGCGCTGGCCGCGCTCGGCCTCGCGCTCCCCGCCACCGCCTCGGCCGCCGTCCCGTCGGCCGCCGTCCCGTCCGCCGCCGTCCCGTCCGCCGCCCAGTCCGTCGCCCGGTCCGCCGTCCCGTCCGCCGGGGTCGCCGCGCCCGTCGCCCCGGCCGCCGTGCCGGGCGAGGAGGAGTCCGGGCTGCCCGTGCGGGCTCTGTCGTCGCTGCCCGACGAGGCGACCGACACCTACCGCCTGATCCGCTCCGGCGGTCCGTACCCCTACTCGCAGGACGGCACGACGTTCCAGAACCGGGAGGGCATCCTGCCCGCGAAGTCCTCGGGCTACTACGAGGAGTACACCGTCGAGACGCCCGGCTCGAGCACCCGCGGTGCCCGCCGCATCGTCACCGGGTCGGGCGGCGAGTACTACTACACGGGTGACCACTACGCCTCGTTCGTCGTGGTAGACGTCTCGAGGTGAGCACCCTGCACCGTGAGAGCGCCGGTACCGCCCCCGCCGTCGAGGCGGCCCGGGGGCGGGCCGGGGCCTCGGGCCTGGTCGCCGTCGTCGAGGGGGTCGCGGACCGTGCCGCGACGTTGGCGGCGTTCGGCGAGGCCCTGAGTTTCCCCGGGTACTACGGCCACAACCTCGACGCGCTCGCCGACTGCCTGTCGGACCTGTCCTGGCTGCCGCCCGGGCCGGTCGAGCTCGTCGTCGCCGACGGCGGGCTCGCCGCGGCGGACCCGCGCACCCACGCCGCGGTGCTGTCGGTGCTCGCCGACGCCGTCGCCGCGACGGCGGGGACCCCGCACCCGCTGCGGGTGACCCTCGCCGGCCCCGGGGAATCGCCCGCCGTGTGACGGCGTTGGCTCCGGTGACGACGCCGCGACGGGTGGCCGGGGCGGGGGAGGGGACCTACCGTGGGACGCATGGGTCTGCGGCTGGTGACGCGCCGACACGTCGACCTGTGCCGGCTGCGCCGCCGGCCGTGACGCGACGGTCCCGCCCGTCCGCCGACCCAGGAGCGTCCCCGTGTCCCGAAACCCGCACGCCCCCTCCGTCGTGATCGTCGGCGCCGGCCCCCGCGGGGCCGGCGTGCTCGAGCGCATGGTCGCGAGCGCCCCGGAGATGCTCGCCGGCGCGCTCGCCGGGCCGGGCGTCGACGTCCACCTCGTCGACCCCTTCCCGGCCGGCGCCGGGCGCATCTGGCGCACCGAGCAGTCGCCGCTGCTCGCGATGAACTCGATGGCCGCCGACGTCACGATGTGGACCGACGCCTCCGTGGTCTGCGACGGCCCCGTCGCGCCCGGCCCGTCGTTCTGGGAGTGGGCGCAGGCGCTGCGCGAGCACGGCGACCCGCGGGCCGAGCTCGGCCCGGAGCTCGCCGGCGAGCTGGCCGCCGTCACGGCGACGACGTTCCCCTCGCGCCGCCTGCAGAGCCACTACCTCGCCGCCGTGCTGCGCGAGGTCGTCGCGCGCGCACCGGCCGGGATGCGGGTGCACGTGCACCGCGCCACCGCCGAGAGCCTGGACGAGTCCGGCGGCCGGCAGGCCGTGCGCCTCGGCGACGGCACCACGCTGCGCGCCGACGCCGTCGTGCTGGCCTCGGGGCACCTCGACGCCACCCCCACCGACGACGAGCGCGCGCTGGCCGCCCGGGCCGCCGCGCTCGGGCTGCGCTACCTGCCCCCGGAACAGACGACCGACTCGGACCTGTCGGTGATCGAGCCCGGCGAGACCGTGCTCGCCCGCGGCCTCGGGCTCGCGTTCGTCGACCTCGCCGTGCTGCTGTTCGAGGGCCGCGGCGGGCGCTTCGTGCCCGACCCCGAGGACCCCGACCAGCTGCGCTACCTGCCGTCCGGGCACGAGCCGGTGCTGGTCGCGGGGTCGCCGCGGGGCGCCACGTACCACTCCAAGACCCACTACCAGCTGCGCGGCGGGCGCCCCCCGCTGCCGCGGTTCCTGCCGCCGGCGACCACCGACGCGCTCATCGCCTCCGGCGGCCCGGTGGACGTGCGCACCGAGGTCTGGCCGCTGATGGCCAAGGAGATCGCCTGGGGCTGGTACCACGAGCTGTTCCAGGGGCACCCCGACCGCGTCCGCGCCGGGTGGGACGAGTTCGCCGAGCGGTTCGCCGCGGTCGCCCACGACAGCCCGCAGGAGGCGGCGCTGGTCGCCGAGCTCGTGCCCGACCCGCTCGACCGGCTCGACCTGGCCGCGCTGGACCGCCCGCTCGACGGCCTGCACGCCCCCGACCTGGCGACGCTGCAGCCGCTGGTGCGCGAGCGGATCGCCGAGGACCTGCGCCAGCACGTCGACGACCGGCACACCCCGCACCTGGGCGCGTTCGTGGCGATGCTGTCGGTCTTCACCGAGACCACCCGGCTCGCCGGCTCCGGGGTCCTCTCGGCGCGCTCGCGCGCGCAGGACCTGCCGTGGTGGCAGTCGTTCTTCAACTCCGTGGCCTCCGGCCCGCCCGGGTTCCGCGTGCGCGAGCTGCTGGCCCTCTCGCGCGCCGGGTACCTGAGGTTCCTGGGCGCCGGGACGGCCGTCGACGTCGACGAGCACGGCTTCCACGCCACCAGCACCACCCTCGCCGGCGCGGAGCCGGTGACCGCGCGGGTGCTCGTCGAGGCCCGGCTGCCCGACCCGAGCCTGTCGCGCACCGCGGACCCGCTGCTGGCCGGGCTGCTCGCGCGCGGCGAGGCCGTCGAGGAACAGCTGCGCGACGACGACGGCACCCTGCTGCGCAGCACCGGCCTGCTGTCGGTGCGCCCGTCCGACGGCGCGCTGCACACCGCGGGCGGCGGGGTGCACCCGCGCCGCTTCGCCGTCGGGCCGCACACCACGGTGAAGGTCGCCGGGGCGTTCACCCGGCCCGGGATGAACGCGCAGAGCCTGCGCTACAACGACGCCGTCGCCCGCGCGGTGCTGGGCGTGCTGCCGGGTGCGGTCGCCCGGGCGACGCCCGCCGCCTGAGCGGGGGCACCGCGGTCCGGGCGCCGCGCGGGCTCAGCCGCGGCTGCCGACGGGTTCGGGAGCCCGCTGCGGCTCGGCCTGCGTGCCACGCCGGCGCGGCAGCAGCGCGACGGTGACGACGAGCGCGACCGCCGTCGCCCCCAGCACGGCCGGGCCGGGCACGCCGAGCAGGGCGAGCGCCGAGGCGAGCAGCACCGCGGTGACCACGGGCTTGACGAGGCGCCCGGTGCCGGCCGAGGACACCCGTGCGCCCAGCCAGACGCCGGGCAGCGCGCCGACCAGCAGCGCCGCGGCGAGGCCGACGTGGACGTCGCCGAAGAACAGGTGCCCGAGTGTGGCGGCGCCGACCAGCGGGATGGCCTGCACGATGTCGGTTCCCACGAGGCGCGACGGGTGCAGCTGCGGGTAGGCGAGCAGCAGCATCGCGATGATCAGCGACCCGGCGCCGACCGAGGTCATGCCCACGGCGAGGCCCCCGACGACGCCGATGAGCACCGTGCGCACCGGCCGGACGACGACCGGGGCGTCGACGTCGACGGCGTTGCGGCTGCCCCGCCGGTCCATCACCTGACGGAACAGCGTCGTCGCGACCGACGCGACGAGCGCGATCCCGATGAACACCTTCAGCCGGTCCTCGACGCCGATCCCCGTGCCGATCGTCCCGATCAGCACGGCCCCGGCGAATCCGGCGGGCACGGCACCGAGCACCAGCCAGCCGGTCAGCCGCCAGTGCACGGTGCGCCGCCGGGCGTGCACCGCGGCCCCGACCGGCTTCATCACCAGCGAGGTCAGCAGGTCCGACGAGATCGCCGTCAGCGGGTTGATCTTGAAGACGAGCACGAGCAGCGGCGTCAGCAGCGCGCCGCCGCCCATGCCGGTGAGCCCGACGAGGAGGCCGACGAGCAGGCCGGCCAGAGCGAGGGAGGGGTCGAACATGATCCTGCTTCCTGCGCACGCCGGGCGTGCGGGAGCTGCCGTGACCCGTGCGGGGGCCGCGGTGCGTGGCGGGACGGCGCGGGACGCCGTGGCGGGACGGGGCTACCGGCCGCGGCGACAGAACTCGTCGAAGGCGTCGAGCCGGCGCGACGGCCAGAACCGCTCGAGGTGCGCGACGAGGTGCCAGGAGACCGCCGGGTCCGACGCCGAACGGCCGGGCGCGGCGGCCCGGGCGGCGTGGACACAGGACTCGGTCACGACCCCATGGTGGGCGTCCGGGCGGGCCGCGACAAGTCGGCTTCCGCAGGCCGGGACGGCGCCGAACCTGTCCGGACACGTTGCCGGTCCGAGCCTCTGAGCTGGGCGGACGACCCGGCCGGACGCCCGTCGTGGGCGTGTGGGCGGCGGCTCGTGACCGGCGCCACGGCCCACGGCACGGCCCACCGGTCCGGACAGCCGGGCGGCGGGCCGCCCGCCGGGTCAGCCGACGGCCGTCCCGCAGGACGTGCAGAAGCGCGCACCGGCGCCGGCCCGGGCCCCGCACGCGCCGCACCAGCTCGCGGTGGGCCGCTCCAGGGTGGAGACCGGGGCCGTGGTGCCCGCGTCCGGGGCTCCGGTCGCGGCCGGGTCGGTCGTCTCCGCGGTGGGCTCCGGCAGTCCGGCGGGCTCGGCCGGTGCGGCGGGCTCCGCGGCCGCCGCGGGGGCCGGGGACCCGGGCGGCGGCGCGGCCGGTCCGGTCCCGGCCGGAGCGGGGGTCTCCCCGGTGCGCTGCGCGGGCACGGCCCACGCCGGTGCCGCGCCCCCGCTGTCGGCCGGGCGGCGGCGGCCGCGGACCACCACCGCCAGTGCGAGCAGCGCGAGGACCAGCACCGCTGCTCCGGCCGCGTACCAGACCCAGGTGGGCACCGCGGGCGGGCCGTCACCGGCCGGCGCGACGGCCGGGGGCAGCGTCGTGACCCCGTGCGCACCCAGCCAGTCGTGCAGCGACGTCGTGTCGGTGACGAAGTTCGAGGCCTGGACCCCGTTGGTGTCGCGGACGTAGAAGGAGTTGACGCCGAGCACGTTGCCGAGCTCGTCGACCGTCGGCCCGCCGGACATGCCGGGGTTGATCGTCGCGTCGATCTCGGTCGTCGCGACGCCCTGCGGGGTGACCTGGTTGCTGGCGACGGTGCCGGAGATGAAGCTGGCCCGGGTCCGGTCGATGTCGCTGACGGCGCGCACGGTCCCCGGGAACCCGATCGCGGTCAGGGGTGCCCCGGAGCGCGGGTCGGCGGTCGCCACCGGCAGCGCGACCGCACCGGTCGTCTCCACCTTCAGCAGGGCCAGGTCACCCTCGGCGCCGGGCTGGAAGGCCAGCATCTGCGCCGGCGCCGGCCGGGTCAGCGCGGCGCCGGTCACGGCGGACGGCTGCACCGCGGTAATGGTGCGCGCGATCGGCGACCCGGTGTTGCGTCCCTCCACCTGCCAGGACTGCTGGGCGCCCGGCGAGATCGACGACGCCTGCGCCGAGGTCAGCAGCTTCCGGTCGACCTGCTGGTCCAGCAGCGCGTCGATCAGCAGGGCTCGGCCCTCGTCCGGGTCGACGCAGTGCCCGGCGGTGGCGATCTGCCCGGTCGTCGAGACGAAGAACCCGGTGCACGTCGTCGACGACTCGAGCGGGTCGGACCACTGCCGGCCGTCCGCGGTGTCGTAGAGGACGTAGCCCGACCACGTCACCCCGAGCAGGACGACGGCGGGCTCGATCCGCGAGTTCAGCTCCTCCGCCCCGGGCGGCGCCTGCGCCGCGGCCGCCGGCAGTCCCGTCGCGACCGTCAGCAGCGGGACGGCCAGGAGCGCGGCGAGCCACCGCCACGCACGTCGGGACGGCCGGGTACGGGTGCTGCGCGACGGGCCCATGTCCGACTCCTCTGCCACACGGGGCCACCGGGGCGTCGTCGCCCGCGGTGTGTCTCGCATCACTCGGGACCGGCGGCCGGGCCGTTACGAGACCGGCTCGCGAATCGGCAGAACAGATGAGGTCAGCCCGCGGCGGGCACCGCCGCGAGCGGGTCGCCGACCAGGCCGGCGGCCAGCGTGTTGCCCGTCGGCGGGTCGACGAGCAGGAACCCGCCGGTCGCGCGGACCCGGGCGTACTCGTCGACCGGCAGCGCGTCGGCCACCCGCAGCGACACCCGTCCGATGTCGTTGATCTCGAGCTTCTCCGGGCCCGCGGCGTAGGACACCGTCTCGGTGTCGAGCCGCGACCCCAGCTGCCCGACGATCACCTGGGTGGTGCGGGTGCCGTGCTTGAGCAGCAGCCGCGCCCCGGGGACCAGCGGCTTCTCGGCCAGCCAGCACAGCGTCGCGTCGATCTCGGAGGTGACCTCCGGGACGTCGGACGCGGCCGCGATCAGGGCGCCGCGGGGGGCGTCGATGTCGTCGGCGAGCAGCACCGTGATGCTGAGCCCGGCCCCGGCGGCGCCGAGCGGGCCGTCGGCGGTGCGGACCTCGGAGACGGTGGTGCGGTGCCCCTCGGGCAGCACCACGACCTCGTCGCCGGGACGGACGGTGCCCGAGGCGACCTGACCGGCGTAGCCGCGGTAGTCGTGGAGGTCACCGAGCGACGCGTCGGCGGAGCGGGACCCGCCACCGTGGCGGGGCCGGATCACGTACTGGACCGGCATCCGGAACGGGGCGCCGGCGTCCGGGCCCTCGACCGGCACCGACTCCAGATGCTCGAGCAGCGTCGGGCCGGTGTACCAGGGTGTGCGCTCGCTGCGGAACGCCACGTTGTCCCCGACCAGCGCCGAGACCGGGATGACCTGGACGGCGTCGTCGGGGAAGCCCAGCGACCGGGTCAGGTCGGTGAACTCGCGCTCGATGTCGGCGATCTTGGCCTGGTCGTGGTCGATCAGGTCGATCTTGTTGATCGCGAGCACCAGGCGCGGGACGCGCAGCAGCGACAGCACCGCGGCGTGCCGCCGGGTCTGGGACACGACGCCGTTGCGGGCGTCGACCAGCAGCACCGCGAGCTCGGCGGTCGACGCGCCGGTGACGGTGTTGCGGGTGTACTGCACGTGGCCCGGGGTGTCGGCGAGGACGAACTCGCGCGTCGGCGTGCCGAAGTACCGGTAGGCGACGTCGATGGTGATGCCCTGCTCGCGCTCGGCGCGCAGGCCGTCGACCAGCAGCGACAGGTCCGGCGTGGACATGCCCTTGTCGACCGAGGCGCGCTCGACGGCCTCGATCTGGTCGGCCAGCACCGACTTGGTGTCGTAGAGCAGGCGCCCGACGAGGGTGGACTTGCCGTCGTCGACGGAGCCGGCGGTGGCGAAGCGCAGCAGGTCGCGCGGCTGTGCGGAGTCGACCATCAGAAGTAGCCCTCCTTCTTGCGGTCCTCCATGGCGGCCTCCGAGAGCCGGTCGTCGGCCCGGGTGGCGCCGCGCTCGGTGAGCCGGGACGCGGTGACCTCGGCGATGACCTCGTCGAGGGTGGTGGCGGTGGACTCGACGGCGCCGGTGCAGGAGCCGTCGCCCACCGTGCGGTAGCGGATGGACCTGCGCTGCAGGGTCTCCCCGTCGCGGGCGCCGCCCCAGGGCCCCTCGGCCAGCCACATGCCGTCGCGCTGGAACACCTCGCGCTCGTGGGCGTAGTAGATCGACGGCAGCTCGATGCCCTCGCGCCGGATGTAGCGCCAGACGTCGAGCTCGGTCCAGTTGGAGATGGGGAAGACGCGGACGTGCTCGCCGGGGGCGTGCCGCCCGTTGTAGAGGTTCCACAGCTCCGGGCGCTGCTTGCGCGGGTCCCAGCGGCCGAACGCGTCGCGCAGGCTCATGATCCGCTCCTTGGCCCGGGCGCGCTCCTCGTCGCGCCGGCCGCCGCCGAACACGGCGTCGAAGCGGTGCTCGGCGATCGCGTCGAGCAGCGGCTGGGTCTGCAGCGGGTTGCGGGTGCCGTCGGAGCGCTCGACGAGGCGGCCGTCGGCGAGGTAGTCCTCGACCCGGGCCACCTCCAGGCGCAGGCCGTGCTGCTCGGCGACCCGGTCCCGGAACTCGATGACCTCGGGGTAGTTGTGCCCGGTGTCGACGTGCAGCAGGCCGAACGGCACCGGCGCCGGCGCGAACGCCTTGATGGCCAGGTGCACCAGCAGCGTGGAGTCCTTGCCGCCCGAGAACAGGATCACCGGGCGGTCGAACTCGCCGGCGACCTCGCGGAACACGTGGATCGCCTCGGACTCCAGCGCGTCGAGCGCGTCCAGGGCCGGGGTCGTGACGGCGGCGGTCACGGCGGTCTCCTCCAGGGTCGTCATGCGTGCAGCCCGCACTCGGTCTTGGCGCGCCCGGCCCAGCGGCCGGCGCGCGGGTCCTCGCCCGGCTTCGGCCTCGCCGTGCAGGGGGCGCAGCCGATGCTGGGGTAGCCGGCGTCGACCAGCGGGTTCACCAGGACCCCGTGCTCGGCGATGTAGCGGTCCATGTCCTCGTCGGACCACGCGGCGATCGGGTTGATCTTGACCAGCCCGAACTTGTCGTCGTAGGTGACCAGCGGGGTGTTCGCCCGGGTGGGCGCCTCGACGCGGCGGACGCCGGTGACCCAGGCGTCGTAGCGGGACAGGGTGTCCTGCAGCGGCGCGACCTTGCGCAGCGCGCAGCAGCGGTCGGGCTCGCGGGCGAACAGGTCCGTGCCGAACGCCTCGTCCTGCTCGGCGACGGACTGTGCGGCCGTCGCGTTCACGATGGTCAGCTCCGGGTAGACGGAGTCGACGGCGTCGCGGGTGCCGATGGTCTCGGCGAAGTGGTAGCCGGTCTCCAGGAACAGGATCTCGACGTCGCGCTTCGCCCGGTACGCCAGGTCGACCAGGACCGCGTCCTGCATGTTCGACGCGACGATCAGCCGGTCGCCGAAGGTCCGCGCGGCCCACGCGAGCAGCTGCCCGGCGGTCGCGTCGGGACCCAGCTCGGCGGCGCCCCGCTCGGCGGTGGCGCGCAGGTCGATCTCGGTGGTGACGCTCATGATCCTGCTCCCGAGGTCTCGGGGACGCCGATCCCCACGAAGGTGACGACGAAGGTGCGCAGGCAGCCCGCGCACCACCAGGCGGCGCCGGGGACCTTGTCCGACCGCTGGGCCGGGCGCAGGTCCTCCTCGCCGCAGTACGGGCAGTAGAACGTCGCGGCGCGCTCGCTCACTTCAGGTCCGCCTCGTCGGCGCGCAGCACCCACTGGGCGAAGCGCTCGTCGCCGTCGCGCTGGGCGGCGAAGTTGCGCACGACCCGCTCGACGTAGTCGCCCAGCTCGGCGCTGGTGACCTTGAGGCCGCGCAGCTTGCGGCCGAAGCCGGAGTCCAGCCCCAGCCCGCCGCCCAGGTGCACCTGGAAGCCCTCGACCTGGTTGCCGTCGGCGTCGGTGACGATCTGGCCCTTGAGCCCGATGTCGGCGACCTGGGTGCGGGCGCAGGCGTTGGGGCAGCCGTTGAGGTGCAACGAGATCGGCACGTCCGGCACGACGTCGGCGAGGCGCTTCTCGAGGTCCTCGACCAGCCGGATCGCCCGCTCCTTGGTCTCGACGATCGCGAGCTTGCAGAACTCGATGCCGGTGCAGGCCATCGTGGACCGGCGCCAGGTCGAGGGCCGCGCGGGCAGGCCGAGGGTGTCGAGCTCCTCGATCAGCCCGTCGAGCCGGTCGTCGGCGACGTCGAGCACCACGATCTTCTGGTACGGCGTGAACCGGATCCGGTCCGACCCGGCGCGCTCCGCCGCGTCGGCGACGGCGAGCAGCGTGCTGCCCGACACCCGGCCCGACGGCGGGGCGACGCCGACGTAGTTGCGGCCGTCCTTCTGCCGGAAGACCCCGACGTGGTCGATCGGGCGCTCGGGGACCGCCGGGGCCGGGCCGTCGAGGAGCTTCCGGCCCAGGTACTCGTCCTCCAGGATCTGGCGGAACTTCTCCGGGCCCCAGTCGGCGATGAGGAACTTGATGCGGGCGCGGTGGCGCAGCCGGCGGTAGCCGTAGTCGCGGAACACCTGCACGACGCCGTGCCACACGTCGGGCACCTCGTCGAGCGGGACCCAGGCGCCGAGGCGCTCCGCGATCCGCGGGTTGGTCGACAGGCCGCCGCCGACCCACAGGTCGAAGCCCGGACCGTGCTCCGGGTGGTCGACGCCGACGAAGGAGATGTCGTTGATCTCGTGCGCGACGTCCTGCTGCCAGGAGATCGCGGACTTGAACTTGCGCGGCAGGTTGGACAGCTCGCGGTCGCCGATGAACCGGCGCACGATCTCGTCGATCGCGGGGGTCGGGTCGACCTTCTCCGCCTCGGCGACGCCGGCGACCGGCGAGCCCATGACCACGCGCGGGCAGTCGCCGCAGGCCTCGGTGGTCTGCATGCCCAGCGGCTCGATCATCTTCCAGATCGCCGGGACGTCCTCGACGCGGATCCAGTGGTACTGGATGTTCTCCCGGTCGGTGACGTCGGCGGTGTCGCGGCCGTAGCGACGCGACACCTCGCCCAGGGCGCGCAGCTGCGCGACCGAGACCGCGCCGCCGTCGAGGCGCACGCGCATCATGAAGTACTCGTCGTCGAGCTCCTCCGGCTCCAGCGCCGCGGTGCGGCCGCCGTCGATGCCGGGGCGGCGCTGGGTGTAGAGGCCCATCCAGCGGAAGCGCCCGCGCAGGTCGGCGGGGTCGATCGAGTCGAAGCCCCGCGCGGCGTAGATGTTCTCGATCCGTGCGCGGACGTTGAGCGGGTTGTCGTCGCGCTTGCTGCGCTCGTTGGGGTTCAGCGGCTCGCGGTGGCCGAGCTTCCACTGCCCCTGGCCGCGGGCACGGCGGGGAGCGGTGTTCGTGGGCGCCATGTGGTGGGTGCTCCGTGTCGGGTGCGGGCGCACTCCGGCCCGGGACGGGGCACGGAGCGGCCCGGGCGGTTCGAGAAAGGGGGCCGTCGGTTCAGCGACGGCGACAGAGCGCGCTGCGGGTCCGGTTCAGGTCCACGTGGCGGCGGGCCACGAGGCGGAGACGGAGCGCGGGCACGTCGTCCAGGATGCACGGTGTCCGGACGCGTCACAAAGTGACGTTCGCATCGTGGGAGCGGACCGCTGATAGGTACGGACGTTCGCGATCGGGATCGGTCGTGGCCGTCCGGGCCCGGCCGTCCCCGCTGCGGCGCA
Source organism: Pseudonocardia spirodelae (assembly GCF_037727765.1). Taxonomy (NCBI): domain Bacteria; kingdom Bacillati; phylum Actinomycetota; class Actinomycetes; order Pseudonocardiales; family Pseudonocardiaceae; genus Pseudonocardia; species Pseudonocardia spirodelae. The sequence continues at coordinate 54,864 of NZ_JBBJUP010000007.1, forward strand.
GGCTGCGCCCATGATCCCCACCGGCCGCCCGCCCGTCGATCCGCCGTCCGATGCGCCGTCGGCCCCGCTCCGGCCCCGTCGCCACCTGACCACGGTCCCGCTCGTGGTGGGCCTGGTCGTGGCCCTGCCCTTCGCCGCGGGTGCGCTGGTCCCGCTGCTGTCCGGCGCGCGGCCCGCGACCGGCGACGTCGTCCTGGCCGTGGTGACGGCCTCGCTCGCGGGCCTCGCCGTGCGCTCGGCGGCCCGCCTGGGCCGGCGGCGGCTGTACGTCGACGCCGCCGGCATCCGTGCCGTCGGCTGGCCGGAGCCCGTCGCGGTCCCCGCGCACCGGGTCACCCGCGCACTCGTCGCCGAGCGGCGCCCGCCCGCCCTGGTGCTGACCACGGCGACCGGCGAGGAGCACCTGGAGCTGGTCGGGTTCGACGTGGCCGCGGTCCGGGCCCGGCTGCGTGCCCTCGGGGTGCCGGGCGGCGACACCCACGGCGTGCGGGACCCCCGGTGGACGGGGGGCGCGCCGGTCGCGCCGCCCGCGGACGTCGTCGTGCTGCGACCGCGGGTCCTCCGCACCCTGCTCCTGCTGATCGCCCCCGCGCTGATCTCGGTCTTCCTGGTGGTGGCCTCCGGCCGCGGGATCGTGCGCGACCTGACCGGCCGGGCGCCGATGGCCGGCCCCGAGTGGGCCCTGGCGCTCCTGCTGGGCGGCGCGGGACTGGTCGCCCTCGTCGGGATGCTCGCCCTGGTCTCCCGCCTCAGCCCGCGTCGGCGCATCGCGTGCGGACCCGACGCCCTGCAGCTCGTCGCGCCGACCGAGCCGCACCGCCCGGTCCGGCTGCCCTGGACCGCGATCGCCTCGATCGGGCTGGTCGAGCGCCGGGACGTCACCGCAGGGGCGGACGACGACCGCCGCGGCCTCCTGGGCGCCGCCGGACGGCAGGTCGCCCTCGACCGGCTGGAGGTCACCCTGCGGCACCGGCCGGCCGACGACGCCGTCCTCGGGTTGCTGGAGACCGCTCCCGGGCTGGTCGCCTACCCGCTCGACGGCTTCGACCCCGGTGAGGTCACGGCCCTGGTCCGGCGGGTCACCGGCCACGGACACCGCCCGGCCCCGGGGGCGGGCGGCGGGTGGCACACTCAGGCCACGTGACGACAGCACCGCGGACAGCACCGCAGACGGCCCCGTTCGGGCTCTACGTCCACGTGCCGTTCTGCGCGACCCGCTGCGGCTACTGCGACTTCAACACCTACACCGCCTCCGAGCTGGCCGGTGACGCCGCGTCCCCGGACGGCTGGCTCGCCGCCGCCCGCGCCGAGATCGCGCGCGCCGCGCGCACCGTGGGGCCGCGCCGGGTCGACACCGTGTTCGTCGGCGGCGGCACCCCGTCGCTGATCGGGGCGGACCGGCTCGTGGCGATGCTCGACGCCGTCCGCGAGCACCTCCCGCTCGCCGACGACGCCGAGGTCACCACCGAGTCCAACCCCGAGTCGGTCTCGCCGGAGTTCTTCGACCGGCTCCGCGCGGGCGGGTTCACCCGCATCTCGCTCGGCATGCAGTCCGCGGCGCCGCACGTGCTGGCGGTGCTCGACCGCACGCACACCCCCGGCCGGGCCGTCGAGGCGGCCCGGGAGGCCCGCGCCGCCGGGTTCGGCCACGTCAACCTGGACCTGATCTACGCCACCCCCGGCGAGACCGACGACGACCTGCGCGCCTCGGCCGACGCCGTCCTCGACGCGGGGGTGGACCACGTCTCGGCCTACGCCCTGATCGTCGAGGACGGGACCGCGCTGGCCCGCCGCGTCCGCCGCGGCGAGCTGCCCGCCCCCGACGACGACGTCGCCGCCACCCGCTACGAGCTGCTCGACGCGCGCCTGCGCGCCGCCGGGCTCGCCTGGTACGAGGTCTCGAACTGGTCGCGGCCCGGCGCCGAGTGCCGGCACAACCTCGGCTACTGGCGCGACGGCGACTGGTGGGGGATCGGCCCCGGCGCGCACTCGCACCTGGGCGGGCGCCGCTGGTGGAACGTCAAGCACCCGGCCCGCTGGGCGGGCGCGCTCGCCGGGGGCACGTCCCCGGAGGCGGGCGCGGAGCAGCTCACCGACGACGAGCGCCACACCGAGCGCGTCATGCTGCGCCTGCGTCTGGCCGAGGGCATGCCGCTGACCCTGCTGCGCGCCGGCGGCCGGTCCGCCGCGGAGCGCGCCGTCGCCGAGGGGCTGCTCGACCCGGCCGCGCACGCCGCGGGGCGGGCCGTGCTCACCGACCGCGGCCGGCTGCTGGCCGACCGGGTCGTCACCGAGCTGCTCGTCGCTGACGACGCACCGGCGGGCGCGCGGTGAGTCCGCGCCGCCGCCTGCTGCTCGGCCTGCTCGCGCTGGTCGCGGCCGTCGCGGTGGTGGCCGCGGTGGTCGCGCTCGTGCCCGGCGGCGCGCGGCCCGGCGGGCCCGTCGCGCAGGACCGGCCCGGCCCGGTGCTGATCGTCCCCGGCTACGGCGGCGACCGCGGCGGCCTGGAGCCGCTGGCCGCCGCGCTGCGCGCGCAGGGCCGCGACGCCCGCGTGCTCGTCCTCGACGGCGACGGCACCGGCGACCTGAACCGCCAGGTCGAGGTCCTCGACCGGGCCGTGGCCGACGCGACGGGCGCCGGCGCGGCCTCGGTGGACGTCGTCGGCTACTCCGCGGGCGGGGTGGTCGCCGGGCTGTGGGCGGTCCGCGACGACGGCGCGGCGCGCGCCCGGCGGATCGTCTCGCTCGGCTCGCCGCTGGCCGGCACCGAGGTCGCCGCGTCGGCCGCCGCGCTCGCCCCGGACGCCTGCCCGCAGGCCTGCCGCCAGCTCGCCCCCGGCTCGGCCCTGCTCGGCGAGCTGGCCGGTGCCGGGTCGCTGCTGCCGTGGCTGTCGGTGTGGACCGGCGACGACCGGGTCGTCACCCCGCCCGCCTCGGCGCGCCTGGCCGGGGCGGTGAACGTCGAGCTGCAGCAGCTCTGCCCGGGCGCCGCGGTCGACCACGGCGGGCTGCCCGCCGACGACGCCGTCGTCGGGCTGGTGCTGCGCGCGCTGTCCCCCGCACCGATCGCGCAGGCCCCCGCCGACTGCGGCACCCTGCGCGCCGCCGGCTGAGCGCGCCCGCTCAGCTGGTGACGTCCTTGGTCGCCAGGTTCGCCCAGGCCGCTCCGGTCGCGACGGCCACCCAGCCCAGCTGCACCCACGCCCCGGTCCGCGCGGAGTCGTAGAGGACGGGGTCGCGGTACAGGTCGATCCAGGCCAGCCAGTGCGCCGTGGGCAGGAACTCGACGAACGCCGCGGAGGCGTCGAGCGCCTGCAGCGACGCGCTCGTCACGACGACCGCCAGCACCGCGAGCGCGGCCGCGAGCGGGGCGTCGGTCAGCGTCGAGAAGAAGATCCCCAGCGCGCCGAGCGTCAGCATGCACAGCGCCAGGTAGCCGACGGTCAGCCCGGTGCGGGTGGCCAGGTCCACGGGCTCGATCACCGTCGCCGACAGCGAGCCCACCGCGCCCGGCCCGGTGTCGACCGGGGGCAGCGTCAGCCCGCCGGTCGCCGTCGTGGTGCCGGTGCCGAACACCGCGGTCCCCACGGCGTAGGAGCTCAGCACGACCAGCGTCACCGCGGTGAGCACGAAGAACGCCACCGACACCAGCTTCGCGACCAGCAGCCGCAGCCGCCCCACCGGGCGGATCAGCAGGTAGCGCAGCGTCCCCGCCGTGGCCTCCCCGGCCACGGTGTCCCCGGCGACGACGGCCACCGTGATCGGCAGCAGCACCGGCAGCACCAGGGCCAGCGCGAACGCCGGGAAGATCTGCCCGTTCGTCGCCACCGCGGACAGGAACGCCGGCCCCTGCCCGGGCGGGGGCAGGATCCCGGTCGCCGAGACGACCACCGCGACCAGTGCCGGCAGCGCGCACAGCAGCAGCCAGCACAGCCACACCCGCCTGCGGCGCAGCAGCAGCGCCAGCTCGACCCCGATCACCGTGCGGCACCCGGGCGCCCGACCCGGTCCGAGCCGTCGCCGGTCCGTTCGAGGACCACCTGCTCCAGGGTGCGCCGCTCCGGGGTCAGCGAGACCACCGCGACCCCGGCGCGCACCAGGTGGGCGTTGAGGTCGGCGGGGTCCGCGGCGCGCACGACGAGCCGGTCGCCGTCGCGGGACTCCAGGGCGCGGCCCAGGGCCCGGGCCGCCGCGTCCGGGTCGGGGGTGCGCACGAGCACCCGCCCGGTGGGCGCGCGCAGGGCGTCGAGGTCCTGGTCGAGCACGAGCCGCCCGGCGTCCATCACCCCGACCCGGGTGCAGAGCGTCTCGACCTCGGCGAGCAGGTGGCTGGAGAGCATCACGGTCGTCCCGGCCGCGTTCAGGGCGGTCAGCAGCGCCCGCATCTCGCCGATGCCGCGCGGGTCCAGCCCGTTGGTCGGCTCGTCGAGCAGCAGCAGCTCCGGGGTCCGCAGCAGCGCCGCGGCGATCCCGAGGCGCTGGCGCATGCCCAGCGAGTAGGCCCGCACCGGGCGCCGGTCCACCCCGCCCAGGCCCACCTGCTCCAGCGCGTCCTGCACGCGACGGCGCCGCTCGGCGGGCCGGTTCACCAGGCCACCGGCGGCCCCGGCCGCGTCGAGCAGGGTCAGGTTCGCGCGCCCGGACAGGCCCGGCCACGCGGCGGGGGACTCGACGAGCGCGCCCACCCGCGGCAGCACCGACCGCGCCGCGCGCGGCATCGGCGACCCCAGCACCTCGATCGACCCGGACGTGGCGTGCACCAGCCCGAGCAGCATCCGGACCAGCGTCGTCTTGCCCGAGCCGTTCGGGCCGAGCAGCCCGAACCGCGACCCGGCCGGCACGGCGAGGTCCACCCCGTCGACGGCGGTGACCCGGCCGAACCGCTTCGTGAGCCCCTCGGTGGCGACGACGGTCACGAGCCGCCCCCCACCAGCTCGACGGCGGCGGCCTCCAGCACGGCCGGGCGCACCGGCCCGGCCAGCAGCACCCCGCGCCGCCGTCGCCGCGCCACCACCAGGGTGAGCAGCGGCGTCGCGATCCGCACGGCGGTCCCGCCGGGCAGCCCCGGCACGTCGACGCCGCCCGCGACCGCCGAGCCGCGCACGATCCCGTCGACGACGTCGGGCCCGGCCGGGACCAGCACGAACCGGCCGACCCCGGTGCCGTAGACGGCGACGCCCGGCAGCAGCTCGTCGGCGGGCAGGTCCCCGGACACCGGCAGCGCGGCGCGGTCGCGCCCGGCGAGCCGGTCCGGCGGCGGCCTCCCCGCGACGCCGCGCAGGCCGGCGGTGAGGTCGTCGGGGCGGGCCCGCACCCGCTCCGCCGACGACGGCGGCGCCGGGACCAGCGCCCCGGGCGGCGGCGCTCCCGGCGCGACCGACGTGAACGCCGTCGCCAGCAGCGGGGCCCGGCCCGACACCACGTCGGTGTCGTAGCCCCCGGGCACCGTGCCGGGGCGGGCCGCGACCTCCACCGCGACCGGCAGCGCACCGTCCCCGACCGGCACCGCCCAGACGTCGATCCTCCCCGCCAGGCCGTTCGGGTCGGCCGGGGTCACCCGCAGCCCGGCGGCGACGAGCCCGGCCACGCGGCGCGGCGCCAGCGCGGTCACCGGGTCGTCCGGGGTCGCGCCGAGCAGCCTGCGGGCCAGGTCGGCCGGGGCCAGGTCCGACGCCCGCGGGAACCGCACCGGGGCGGGCGGGGTGACGGTCGTGAGGCGGTTCGCGCCGTAGTCCCAGACCTGCTCGACCCCACCGTCGCGGTAGGTGCCGACCTCACCGACGGGGGTGAGCTCGTCCACGCGCCAGCGGTCCGGCGCGGCGAGCTGCACCCGGATGCGGGTGGTCGCCGACAGCAGCCGGCCCGCCGTGCCGACCGGGGGCACGGCGGGCAGCCCGAGGCGGCCGGTCGCCGTCGCCAGGCCGGTGTGCGGGGGCACCCCGGCCAGGATCCGGGCGCGCAGTGCCACCGGGTCGCCGTCGCCGGCGGCACCCGGCGGCACGGGCAGCCAGCGGTCGGTGGTGCCGGCCGCGAGCAGCGCGGCCGCGCCCGCGCCGACCAGCAGGGAACGCCGCCCGAGACGACGGGAGAGGGACACCCCACCCACCGTGCCACGGCGCGCACCGGGGCCGCGCCCCGGCGGCGACGCCTAGACTGGGTCCGAGCACACCGGGGGAGGTGCATCGGGAGTGAACGCCGACGAGCGACGGTTCGCCGTGCTGCGGGCCATCGTCGCCGACTACGTCTCGACCCAGGAGCCCGTGGGGTCGCGGGCCATCGTCGACCGGCACAACCTCGGCGTGTCCAGCGCGACCGTGCGCAACGACATGGCCGTGCTGGAGGAGGACGGGCTGATCGCCCAGCCGCACACCAGCGCGGGCCGCATCCCCACCGACAAGGGCTACCGGCAGTTCGTCGACCGGATCTCGCAGGTCAAGCCGCTGTCGTCGGCGGAGAAGCGCGCCGTGCAGACGTTCCTGGACGGCGCGGTCGACCTCGACGACGTGCTGCGCCGCTCGGTGCGGCTGCTGGCCCAGCTGACCCGGCAGGTCGCCGTCGTCCAGTACCCCACGCTGACCCGCTCCACGGTGCGCCACCTCGAGGTCGTGCAGCTCACCCCGGCCCGGCTGATGCTCGTGCTGATCACCGACTCCGGCCGGGTGGACCAGCGCGTCGTCGACCTCGGCGAGGTCCTCGGTGAGACGGAGGTCTCACGGCTGCGCGAGATACTCGGCAACGCGCTGAACGGGCGCAAGCTCGCCGAGGCCTCCGCCGCCGTGGCCGAGCTGCCCGACTCCGCGCCCGACGACCTGCGCACCCCCCTGCTGCACGTCGCGACGGTGCTGATCGAGACGCTCGTCGAGCACCCCGAGGAACGGATGGTGCTCGGCGGCACGGCCAACCTGACCCGCAGCCACGCCGACTTCCCCGGCTCGCTGCGCCAGGTGCTCGAGGCGCTGGAGGAGCAGGTCGTGGTCATGCGGCTGCTCGCCGCGTCGCAGGACTCCGGGCTGGTCACGGTCCGGATCGGTGAGGAGAACGAGGCCGAGGACCTGCGCACCGCGTCGGTGGTGACGGTCGGGTACGGAACGGGTACCCCGCTGGGCGGGATGGGTGTCGTCGGGCCGACCCGGATGGACTACCCCGGCACCATCTCGGCGGTGCATGCCGTCGCCCGGTACGTGGGTGAGATCCTGACCGGTCGGTAGGACTTCCTCCGTTCCCTGTACGTACACTTCATCGAGGAAAAGAGCCAGGTGGCACGCGACTACTACGGGATCCTGGGCGTCGAGCGCGGCGCCGACGCCGCGGAGATCAAGCGGGCGTACCGCAAGCTCGCCCGTGAGCTGCACCCGGACGTCAACCCCGACCCGGGCGCGCAGGAGCGTTTCCGCGAGGTCAGCGCGGCCTACGAGGTCCTGACCGACCCGGAGAAGCGCCGGGTCGTCGACCTCGGCGGGGATCCGCTCGACGCCCGCGGAGGCGGCGCAAGCGGTGGCGACCCGTTCGGCGGCTTCGGCGGGTTCAGCGACATCATGGACGCGTTCTTCGGCGGCACCGCCGCGGGCGGGCGCGGGCGCGGTCCGCGCAGCCGGGTCCAGCCCGGCGCCGACGCGCTGATCCGGATGGAGCTGACGCTGGAGGACTGCGCCGCCGGCGTGCAGCGCGACCTCACCGTCGACACCGCGGTGCTGTGCACCCAGTGCCAGGGCTCCGGCTGTGCCGACGGCACCCACCCCACCGCGTGCGACACCTGCGGCGGCTCCGGGGAGATCCAGAGCGTGCAGCGCTCGTTCCTCGGGCAGGTCGTCACCGCGCGGCCCTGCCCGACCTGCCGCGGGTTCGGCGAGGTCATCCCCGACCCGTGCCGCCAGTGCGCGGGCGACGGCCGCGTCCGGTCCCGGCGCACCGTGTCGGTCAAGATCCCGGCCGGGGTCGCCGAGGGCATGCGGGTGCGGCTCGCGGGCCAGGGCGAGGTCGGCGCGGGCGGCGGCCCGGCCGGCGACCTGTACGTCGAGGTGGAGGAGGCCCCGCACGAGGTCTTCACCCGCGACGGCGCGGACCTGCACTGCACGCTCCCGCTGCCGATGACCGCCGCGGCGCTGGGCACCACGCTGCCGCTGCCGCTGCTCGACGGCACCGTCATCGACATCGACGTCGAGCCCGGCACCCAGCACGGCACCGTGCGCACCCTGCGCGGGAAGGGCATGCCGCGGCTGCGCTCCACCGGGCGCATCGACGGCCACGGCGACCTGCTCGTGCACGTCGAGGTGTCGGTGCCGACGCGGCTGGACAAGGAGCAGACCGACCTGCTGCGCCGGCTCGCGGAGCTGCGCGGCGAGGAGCAGCCCGACCTCGTCGGCGGCTCGCGCAACGGGCACGGTCTGTTCTCCAAGCTGCGCGACAGCTGGTCCGGGCGCTGACCCGGTGACGACGGCGCCGCTGTTCCTGGTCGACGACGTCGCCGCCCTCCCGGGCCCGGGCGCCGAGACGGTGCTCGACGGCCCGGAGGGCCGCCACGCCGCCACGGTGCGCCGGCTGCGCGCGGGGGAGGCCCTGGTGCTCTCCGACGGCCACGGCGGGCTCGCCCGCGCCGAGGTCACCGGCGCCGCCGGGCGCGACGCGCTGACCGTGCGGCTGCACGAGGTGACCCGGGTGCCCGCACCCGCGGTGCGGGTCGTCGTCGCACAGGCGCTGGTGAAGGGCGACCGCGGCGAGCTCGCCGTGGAGACCGCGACCGAGGCCGGCGCCGACGGGTTCCTGCCCTGGCGGGCCGCCCGCTGCGTCACCCGCTGGGACGACGGTCCGCGCGGCGCGAAGGCCCTGGAGCGCTGGCGCTCGACCGTGCGCGAGGCCGCCAAGCAGGCCCGCCGCCCCTGGCAGCCCGAGGTCGGCGAGCCGGTGACGACCGCCGGGCTCGCCGCCCGCGTCGCCGCCGCCGACGTCGCGCTGGTGCTGCACGAGTCCGCGACCGAGGACCTCGCGACCGTCGCGCTGCCCGCGGCCGGGGAGGTGCTGCTGGCCGTCGGGCCGGAGGGCGGCGTCGACGACGCCGAGCTCGCCCGCCTCGCCGACGCCGGCGCCGTGCCGGTGCGGATGGGGCCGGAGGTGCTGCGCGCCTCCACCGCGGCCTGCGTCGCGCTCGGCGCGCTCGCGGTGCGCACCGGCCGCTGGGCCCGCTGACGCCGCCCGCCCCCGGCCCTCCGGCGGGTCACGATCCGGCGAAACGGTCGTCGGGGACGGCGTGGGGCTGTCATCATCCGGCGCGTGTGTGACAGCGACCACGCTCCCCGCTTCGGGCGCCGCACGTTCGGAACCCTGCTGACCGGCCTCGCCGCGACCCCGCTGCTGGCGGCCTGCGGCGGCGGCGCCGCCCCGGCCGCGCCGCGCCCGACGCGCGACCGGACGGTCCCGCAGACCGAGCGGATGGCCTACGGCGGCCAGCCCGACCAGTTCGGCGAGCTCACCTTCCCCCGCACCCGCGACCTCCCGCGCGGGACGGTGGTCGTGCTGCACGGCGGCTTCTGGCGGGCCGGGACCGACCTGACGATCATGCGCCCGGTCGCGGACGCGCTCGTCGCGGCGGGGTTCGTCGTGTGGAACGTGGAGTACCGCAAGGTCGGCGCGGGCGGCGGCTGGCCCTCGACGTTCGACGACGTCGCGATGGCCGCCGACCACCTCGCGTCGCTGCGCTCCACCCGCATCGACCTGCGGCGCCTGGTGGTGCTCGGGCACTCCGCGGGCGGGCACCTCGCCGCCTGGCTGGCGATGCGGGCCGGGCTGGCGGCCGGCGAGCCGGGGGCCGCGCCGGTGGTGCGCCCGGCGGGCGTGGTGTCGCTGGCCGGGGTGCTCGACCTGGCCGGCGCGACGCTGCTCGGCGACGGCGCCGTCGCCGACCTGGTCGCGGCCACCCCGTCGAGCGACCCGGCCCGGTACCGCGCGACCAGCCCGGCCGAGGCGCTGCCGCTGGGCGTGCCGTCGGTGTGCGTGCACGGCACCGCCGACGAGGTCGTCCCGCTGGAGCAGAGCGAGGACTTCGTGACCGCCGCCGTCGCCGCGGGGGACCGGTCGGAGCTGGTGCGGGTCGAGGGCGCCACCCACCAGCAGCTCATCGACGTCGCACACCCGGGATGGGCGGCGGCGCTGGCCGCCGTCGAACGGCTGAGCACCCCCGTGTGACGCCGGGGGCGGAATCGGCGGGTGCCGCGCCGCGTCGCACCGGTACCATCGGCGCAGTCCGGACACCCGACGTACGAGGCAGGCGAACACACTCTTGACCGGCACCGAACCCGGCCCCACCCCCCACCTGCGGTCCGACGCAGCACCGGGCGGGACCGTCCGGTCGAGGATGACCGTGCCGGACACCGCCCTGCTCGCCCTGCTCGGCTCGCGCGACGACAGCCTGCGCGCCGCCGAGGAGGAGCTGACCGCCGACGTCCACGTCCGCGGCAACGAGCTGACCCTGTCCGGCGACCCGGGCGACGTCGCGTTCGCCGAGCGCGTGTTCACCGAGCTCATCACCCTCGCCGGGCGCGGGCAGCTGGTGGGCGCGGACACCGTGCGGCGCACCGTGCAGATGCTGTCCGCGGAGAACGCCGCCGACGAGCGCCTCGGCGAGTCCCCGGCCGAGGTCCTGAGCCTGGACATCCTGTCGCGCCGCGGCAAGACGATCCGGCCCAAGACGCTCAACCAGAAGCGCTACGTCGACGCCATCGACGCCTCCACGATCGTCTTCGGCATCGGGCCCGCCGGTACCGGCAAGACGTACCTGGCCATGGCCAAGGCGGTGCAGGCGCTGCAGGCCAAGCAGGTCAACCGGATCATCCTGACCCGCCCGGCCGTCGAGGCGGGGGAGCGGCTGGGGTACCTGCCCGGCACCCTGTTCGAGAAGATCGACCCGTACCTGCGCCCGCTCTACGACGCGCTGCACGACATGATCGACCCCGAGTCCATCCCCAAGCTGATGGCGGCCGGGACGATCGAGGTCGCGCCGCTGGCCTACATGCGCGGCCGCACGCTCAACGACGCGTTCATCATCCTCGACGAGGCGCAGAACACCACGCCCGAGCAGATGAAGATGTTCCTCACCCGCCTCGGCTTCGGCTCGCGGATCGTGGTGACCGGCGACATCACCCAGGTCGACCTGCCGGGCAGCGCGCGGTCCGGGCTGGCCGTCGTGCAGGACATCCTCGACGGCGTCGAGGACGTGCACTTCTCGCGGCTCGACTCCGCCGACGTCGTCCGTCACCGGCTGGTGTCCGACATCGTCGACGCCTACGCCCGGTTCGACGCCGCGTCCGAGCGGCGCGCGGCGGCGGTCGGCAACGGCGCGCCCCGCAACGGCCCGGTCGGCCGCGGCAACCGGCGCCGGTGAGGGGCGGCGGGCGGGTGGCGCCCGGACCGCCGGTGTCCGGCGTCTACGCTGGCCCCTCCACAGGACGGACGCAGTGACGACGAGCAGGGGCGGGGCAGCGGCGGCGTGAGCATCGAGGTCGTCAACGAGTCCGGGATCACGATCGACGAGGCGCAGATCGTGTCCGTCGCCCGGTACGCGCTGGACGCGATGAAGGTGAGCCCGGCCGCCGAGCTGGCGATCACCGCGGTCGGTCTGGACGCGATGGAGGAGCTGCACGTCCGCTGGATGGACGAGCCCGGCCCGACCGACGTCATGGCGTTCCCGATGGACTCCCTCACCGAGGACACCCGCCGTCCCGACGCGCCCGACCTGGGCCCGGCCCTGCTCGGCGACGTCGTGCTGTGCCCGGCCTTCGCCCGGGAGCAGGCCCGCAAGGCCGGCCAGACCCTGGCCGACGAGCTGCACCTGCTGACCGTGCACGGCATCCTGCACCTGCTGGGCTACGACCACCTCGAGCCCGACGACGAGCGCGAGATGTTCGCGCTGCAGAACCGGCTGCTCAAGGCCTGGCGCGAGGACCGCGCCCGCGAGCGCGCGCGCGACGCCCAGAAGCGCAGCGACGACCGCCTGCTCGGCGCGGCCGGGTTCGAGGACGAGCCCGGCCGGTGACCGGCATCCCGACAGACACGTTCTCCTGAGGAGCAGAAGTGACCACCGTCTGGCTGATCGTCGCGACGGTCCTGCTCGTGCTGCTGGCGGGGGTGTTCGCCGCCGCCGACTCCGCCCTCATGTCGATCTCGCGGGCCCGGGTCGACGCCGTCGTCCGCGCCGGCCGGGCCGGGGGCAGGGCGCTGGCGGCCGTCGTCGCCGACCGGCCCCGGCACGTCAACCTGCTCATGCTGCTGCGGGTCACCTGCGAGACCGTCGCGGTCATCCTCCTGGCGCTCGCGCTCGCCCCGCTGTTCTCCGCGACCTGGATCGGCCTCGTCCTCACCGGCGTGATCATGGTGCTGGCCAGCTACGTCCTGATCGGCGTCGGCCCGCGCACGCTGGGCCGCCAGCACCCGTACCGGATCGGGCTGCTGCTCGCCGCCCCGATCCGGGCGATCGGCACCGTCCTGTCGCCGCTGGCGACCCTGCTGATCCTGCTCGGCAACGCGATCACCCCGGGCCCCGGCTTCCGCGACGGCCCGTTCTCCACCGAGGTCGAGCTGCGTGAGCTCGTCGACATGGCCAGCAACCGCGGCGTCGTCGACGAGGGCGAGCGCAAGATGATCCACTCGGTGTTCGAGCTGGGGGAGACCCCGGTCCGCGACATCATGGTGCCGCGGCCGGACCTGATCTGGACCGAGCGCGACACCCCGGTGGAGAAGGTCCTGCGGCTCGCGCTGAAGAGCGGCTACTCGCGGATCCCGGTGCTCGGCGAGGGCATCGACGACGTCATCGGCGTCGCGTACCTCAAGGACCTCGTGCGGGCCCGGGAGGAGGCGCGGCGCGGCGAGCGCCAGGTCGCGCTGCTCGACATCCTGCGCCCGGCCGCGTTCGTGCCGGACTCCAAGCGCAGCGACGACCTCATGCGCGAGATGCAGCGCACCCGCAACCACATGGCCGTCGTCGTCGACGAGTACGGCGGCACCGCCGGCGTCGTGACGATCGAGGACATCCTCGAGGAGATCGTCGGGGAGATCACCGACGAGTACGACAGCGAGGAGGTGCCCGAGGTCGCCGAGGCCGCCGACGGCGCCTTCCGGGTCTCCGCCCGGCTCCCCGTCGAGGACCTCGAGGAGCTGTTCGCCGGCCGCTTCCGCGGCACCCCCCGCGAGGACGAGCTGCACGAGGCGCTGGAGGCCGCCGACGTCGACACGGTCGGCGGGCTGCTCGCCCAGCGGCTGGGGAAGGTGCCGCTGCCCGGCGCCACCGCGGAGCTCGACGACCTGCTGCGCCTGCAGGGCGAGGGCGGCAAGGACGCCCGCGGCCGGGTCCGCATCACCGCGGTGCTGGTCAGCCCGCTGGAGCCGGCCGGCGACACCGCGCCCGAGCAGGACCGCGCCCGCACCGAGGAGTCCGACGTCCCGGACTCCGCGGCGGGCGACCCGACCGAACACGCCGGCGCGGAACGACGCTGACCGGCACCGACCGCACACCGTCCCCGCGACACGGGGGGCGGACGAGACGAGGGGTCCCCGCCGACCGGCGGCGGGCCCGAGGAGGAACGATGGCCCGCACGACCGTCCCCGTGGAGCGAGCCCGATGACCGGGCTGCCCGCGACGCCGCGCTACGACCTGGTCGTCGTCGGCGGCGGGATCGTCGGCCTCGCCACCGCCTACGCCGCCACCCGCAGCGGCCTGAGCGTGGCCGTCGTCGAGCGCGAGCAGCGGCTCGCGAACCACCAGACCGGCAACAACTCCAACGTGATCCACTCCGGGCTGTACTACGCGCCGGGCGGCTACAAGGCGCGCCTGGCCGTCGCCGGGTGCGCCGAGACCGTCGCGTTCTGCCGCGAGCACGACCTGCCCCACCAGGTGTGCGGCAAGCTCGTCGTCGCGACCGGGCCCGAGGAGCTGCCGCGCCTCGACGAGCTGGCCCGCCGCGGGGCGGCGAACGGCGTGGAGAACCACCGCCTCGACGAGCACGGCATCCGGGAGTACGAGCCCGACGTCCGCGGCCTCGCCGCGCTGTGGGTGCCCTCGACCGGCATCTGCGACTACCGCCTCGTCGCGGAGAAGCTCGGCGAGCTGGTGGAGAAGAACGGCGGGGAGGTCCACCTGGGCCGCACCGTCACCGGCTTCGCGCGCCGCCCGTCCGACGTCGTCGTGCGCACCACCCGCGGCGACCTGCTCGGCACCCGCGCCGTCGTGTGCGGCGGCCTGCGCTGCGACGAGCTGGCACGCCTGGCCGGGGCCGACCCCGGCGTGCGGATCGTGCCGTTCCGCGGGGAGTACTCCGGGTTCTCCGAGCGGGCCGCGTCGCTGGTCCGCGGGCTGATCTACCCGGTGCCCGACCCGGCGTTCCCGTTCCTGGGGGTGCACGCCACCCGCGGGATCGACGGCCACGTCCACGCCGGCCCGAACGCGGTGCTCGCGCTCGCCCGCGAGGGCTACGACTGGCGCACGATCAAGCCGAAGGAGCTCCTCGGCACCCTCACCTACCCGGGGATGCTGCGGGTCGCCCGCACGCACTGGCGCTACGGCATCGGCGAGGTGCAGCGGTCGCTGTCCACGCGGGCGATGGTCCGCCAGATCCAGCGGATGCTGCCCGACGTCACCGCCGCGGACCTGCACCCGGCCGGCGCCGGGGTCCGGGCCCAGGCGGTCAAGCCCGACGGCACCCTGGTCGACGACTTCCTGTTCCTCGACCAGGCCGGGCCGGACGGCGCGGGCCGCCCGGGCTCGATCCTGCACGTGCTCAACGCCCCGTCCCCGGCGGCGACGGCCGCGCTGCCGATCGGCCGCGAGATCCTCGCCCGGCTGGGGGCGGCGTGACCGGCCCCGGGGGCCCGGCGGACGGCTTCCGGTCCGGGTTCGCCTGCTTCGTCGGGCGGCCCAACGCGGGCAAGTCGACGCTGACCAACGCGCTGGTCGGGTCGAAGATCGCGATCACCTCGTCGCGCCCGCAGACCACCCGGCACGCGATCCGCGGCATCGTGCACCGGCCCGACGCCCAGATCGTGCTGGTCGACACGCCCGGCCTGCACCGCCCGCGGACGCTGCTCGGCTCGCGGCTCAACGAGCTGGTCCGCGAGACCTGGTCCGAGGTCGACGTCGTCGGGTTCTGCGTGCCGGCGAACGAGAAGGTCGGCAAGGGCGACCGGTTCATCGCCTCCGAGCTACGCAAGGTCGCCGCGCACACCCCGGTCGTCGCCGTCGTCACCAAGACCGACCTCGCGCGGCCCGAGCAGGTCGTCGAGCGGCTCACCGAGGTGTCGGAGCTGATGGACTTCGCGGAGGTCGTCCCGACCTCGGCGCAGTCGGGGTTCCAGGTGCAGCTGCTGGCGGACCTGCTGGTCGGGCTGCTGCCCGAGGGCCCGCAGCTGTACCCGGACGGCGACCTCACCGACGAGCCGGAGGACGTGCTCGTCGCCGAGCTGGTGCGGGAGGCCGCGCTGGAGGGCGTGCGCGACGAGCTGCCGCACTCGATCGCCGTCGTCGTCGAGGAGACGATCGAGAAGAAGGACCTGCTCGAGATCTACGCGATCATCTACGTCGAGCGGTCCAGCCAGAAGGGGATCGTCATCGGCCGGGGCGGGGCCCGGCTCAAGCAGGTCGGGACCGACGCCCGGCGCCAGATCGAGAAGCTGCTCGGCACCCGGGTGCACCTCGACCTGCACGTGAAGATCGCCGAGGACTGGCAGCGGGATCCCAAGCAGCTGCGCAAGCTGGGCTTCTAGACTCGGGGGATGCCCCAGCTCTACCGCGACACCGGGATCGTGCTCCGGGTGCAGAAGCTGGGCGAGGCCGACCGGATCGTCACGATGCTGACCCGCGGGCACGGCAAGATCCGGGTGGTGGCCAAGGGCGTGCGCCGCACCCGGTCGCGCTGGGGGGCGCGGCTGGAGCCGTTCAACCACGTCGACGTCCAGTGCTACACCGGCCGCACGCTCGACGTGGTCACCCAGGCCCAGACCGTGGACGCGTTCGCCCCGGCGATCGTCGCGGACTGGTCGGCGTACTCGTGCGGCTGCGCGATCCTGGAGACCGCGGACCGGCTGGTGTCCGAGGAGGGCGAGCCGAGCCTGCGGGTCTACCTGCTGCTGCTCGGCGCGACCCGGGCGCTGGCCGACGGCGCCCGCGAGCCCGCCCTGGTGCTCGACGCGTTCCTGCTGCGGGCGATGAGCCACGCCGGGTGGGCGCCGTCGCTGGTGGAGTGCGCCCGGTGCGCCGCGCCCGGCCCGCACCGCGCGTTCACCGTCGCCGGCGGCGGCATGGTGTGCCCGCGCTGCCGCCCGCCCGGCTCGGTCACCCCCGCGCCGGAGACGGTCGCGCTGCTCTCGGCGCTGCTGCACGGGGACTGGGACACCGCCGACGGCTCCGCGACGCCGTCGCGCCGCGAGGCCAGCGGCCTGGTCGCGGCGCACCTGCAGTGGCACCTGGAACGGCAGCTGCGCTCGCTGCCGCTGGTGGACCGGCGGTCCCGCAACCGCCCGGCCGCCGGGGCCGACCCCGCGCCGGGCCCGGCTCCGGACACCGTGCCCGACAGGGGATCCGGCGGTGCGACGGCGCCCTGACCGGCCGACCGCCCGTCCCGTCGAGCGGTCGACGTGGACGTGACCGGGACCACCCGGCTGCCGCCGGTCGCGTCCCGGCCGTCGTCCGCCGACTCCACCGGGTGAAGGTCGGCTCGGGTGGGCAACCCGCCGGACGGTCTCGTTACGCTCCTGTGATCGAGGGGACCCCAGCCCCGTCGGAGAGGTAGTCGTGACCCGACCCCACAACCCGCCGCCGGACGGTGCCGGACGGACCGACCGGTCCGACCGGCGCGACTCCGCCGGGCGCACGAGCCGGCTGCCGGCCGCGACGCAGCGGATCCCGGTCCCGCCGACCCAGCAGCTGCCCGTCCGGACCGAGCTGCTGCCCGAGTCCCCGCAGGACGGCCCGACCCGCGCGATGCGCCAGGTCCGCGCCCGCACCGAGGACGGCGCCTGGCCCGCCATCCCGATGCTGCCCGTCATCCGGCCCGACGAGTCCGACCCGCTGTCGGAGGCCGACCGGGTGCGCGGGCACCGCGGGATGCGCGCCCTGCGCGAGACGATCGAGCGTCTCGAGGACCCGGACGTCCCCGCGTGGCCCGAGGAGCACCGCGACCGGCCGGGCCCGCCGGGCCTTCCGTAGAGTCGGCGGACGTGCCGTTCCAGCCCCCCGCGCCGCACCCGTCCGGTGCGCGGCCCCCGGCGATCCCGCCGGCCCTGGTGCCGCGCCACATCGCACTCGTGATGGACGGCAACGGCCGCTGGGCCAACGCCCGCGGCCTGCCCCGCACCGAGGGGCACAAGCGCGGCGAGGCGTCGCTGATGGACGTCGCGCGCGGGTGCATCGACATGGGCGTGCGCTGGCTGTCGGCGTACGCGTTCTCCACCGAGAACTGGCGGCGCAGCCCGGACGAGGTCCGGTTCCTCATGGGCTTCAACCGCGACGTGATCCGCCGCCGCGTCGACGAGATGGACGCGATGGGCGTGCGCGTGCGCTGGGCCGGGCGCCGCCCCCGGCTGTGGCGCTCGGTGATCAAGGAGCTGGAGATCGCGGAGGAGCGGACCCGCGGCAACGACGTGCTCGACCTGACCATGTGCGTGAACTACGGCGGCCGCGCGGAGATCGTGGACTCGGTCCGGCAGATCGCGCGGCTCGCCGCCGAGGGCCGGATCAACCCCGACAAGATCGACGAGCGGATGCTGGCGCGCCACCTCGACGAGCCCGACATGCCCGACGTCGACCTGTTCGTGCGTTCCTCGGGCGAGCAGCGGACGTCGAACTTCCTGCTGTGGCAGAGCGCCTACGCCGAGATGGTCTTCCTGGACACGCTGTTCCCCGACTTCGACCGGCGCCACATCTGGCAGGCCGTCGAGATCTACGCCCGCCGGGACCGGCGCTTCGGCGGAGCCGTGGACGCGGCGGGGGCGGGCTCGTGACCGGCGAGGTCATCACCCGGATGCTCGCCACCGCCCGGGGTGCGCTGGAGCGGTTCCACGACGTCACCGTCGACGACGACGGCGCGCTCACCTTCGCCCACGGCGGGGTCCTGTGCGTGGTGCAGGGCACCGAGCTGGAGGACGGGCTGCCCGTCCTCAACCTGACCTGCGTGGTCGCCTGGGACCTGCCCGAGGGCGACGACCCCGCCGAGGACGTGCCCCGGCGGGTCGGCCTCGGCGTCGGGGAGGGCCTGTTCGGGACGCCGCGCGTGGTGCGCGGGGAGCGCGGCTGGGACGTGACGCTGCGCTACGCGTTCCCCGCCGCCGGGCTCGCCCAGGGGCCGATGGGCACGCTGCTGATGCTGGTGGTGTCCTCGGCGTCGAGCATGCGCGCCGAGCTGGTCGGGGGCTGAGCGCCGCCGCGACCGGCCGGGGGCCGTCCCCGTCGGACGGCCGCCCGGGCCCGGCGACGGCGGGTCACCCCGCCCCGGCGGCGTCCTGCTCGTCGTGCAGGTGCACCACCGGCAGCGCGGCGAGCGTGCCCGGGGTCATCGCGTGGGCGACGCCGAGCACGTCGTTCTGCGCCTTCGTCATCCGCGCGTCGACCAGCCCGGACAGCGCGTAGGCGACCCGGCCGAGCAGCCGCACGGTGGTCTCGTCGACCAGCGGGCGCGGCGTCGAGACGACGGCGATCCCGCGCGGGGTCCCGTCGTTGGACTGGGCCACGCCGATCGAGTAGGACTCGCGCGGGTTGACGTGCCGCGACGCGTAGTGGTCGCGCAGCGTCGAGACCATGTCGTGGAAGCCGCTCACGTCCCCCTCGAGCTCCAGTGAGGCCAGGTCCTCGCGGGTCAGTACCTTCGTGCGCCCGGAGAAGCAGCGGACGTAGCCGACCACCGCCCCCGTCCACAACGCCTCGACCAGCGCGGGGTCGGCGTCCACCCGGACCGGCCCGGACTCGGGCCCGCCCAGCGCGGTCACCAGGTGCTCGCAGCAGCGCAGCACGTACTGCAGATCGTCGAAGACGGCGGCGAGCTGGGCCAGCTCCCCGGACTCCGGGACGTCGATCCGCCGGACGGTGCCGGGTGCCTCGTGCGTGTCGGTCATCGTCGACCTCACCTCCACCCCGCGACGCTATCCCGAGTGGCGCTGCTCACGGTGTCGCGATCTGAGACGCCCTGCTACCTTCACCGGCGAAGGTCACGAGTTCCAGCGCGAAGCCCCGGCTCGCTGGGCGGCAACCCTCCTCCGCGGTGGGGTGCCCCGGGTGATGACCGGGCCGCCGCGATCCCGTGGGCGGCAAGCGCGGATCCGGGCCGAGTGCCGGGTCCCCGAGATCCCGCCGGAGGCCGGATCATGACCCTCGCCCTGTCGCGCCCCGTCCAGCACGCGCTGCCCCGCGTCGTCGGGGCGGAGCTGACCGTCCCGCTCGTCGACGGCGGGTGGGTCCGCTACTGCGACCTCGACTCCGCGGCCTCCGCACCGGCGCTGGAGCCGGTCGCCGCGCACGTCGCGCAGGTGCTGCCGTACCACGGCAGCGTGCACCGCGGCGCCGGCTGGACCTCGAAGGTCTGCACCGCGCTCGTCGAGAACGCCCGCGCCGACGTCGCCCGCTTCGTCCGCGCCCGCGGCGGCGACACGGTCGTGTTCACCCGCAACACCACCGACGCGCTCGGCCTGCTCGCCCGCGCCGTCCCCGGCCCGGTGGTGACCCTGGACCTGGAGCACCACGCGACGCTGCTGGCCTGGCGCGGCCGCGAGCACCGCGTGGTGCGCGCCGCGACGACGGTGGCCGGCACCCTCGACGCGCTGCGCGCCGAGCTGGCCGCCCGTCCGGACGCCGCGCTCGTCGCCGTCACGGGGGCGTCGAACGTGACCGGCGAGCTGCTGCCGGTCGCCGAGATCGCCGCGATCGCGCACGCCGCGGGCGCCCGGCTGTGCGTCGACGCCGCCCAGCTGGCCCCGCACCGCCGCGTCGACCTGGCCGGCTGGGACGCCGACTACGTCGCGCTGTCCGGGCACAAGCTGTACGCGCCGTGGGGCGCCGGGGCGCTGGTCGGGCGCCGCGACTGGCTCGACGCGGCCGAGCCGCACGTCGCGGGCGGGGGAGCGGTCCGGTCGGTGGCCGTGCACGACGGCGCCACCGCCACCGCGTGGCTGCCCGCGCCGCAGCGGCACGAGGGCGGCACCCCGAACGTGCTCGGCGCCGCCGCGCTGGGTGCCGCCTGCCGCGTCCTCGACGAGCTGGTCGACGACGCCGTCCCGGCGCACGAGCGCGCGCTCGCGGCCCGGCTGCACGCCGGTCTGGCGACGGTGCCGGGCCTGCGCGTGCTGTCGTGCTTCGACGACGCGGCCGACCGCACCGCGACGGTGTCGTTCACGCTGGGGGAGCTGCCCGCGGGGCTCGTCGCGGCGGCGCTGTCGGCCGAGCACGGCATCGGCGTGCGCGACGGCCGGTTCTGCGCCCACCCGCTGCTGGAGCGGCTCACCGGCGGGCGTGACGCCGTCCGGGCCTCGCTCGGGCTGCGCACCACCACCGACGACGTCGACCGCCTCGTCACGGCGCTGCACGCGCTCGCACGGCGCGGACCCGGCTGGACCTACGCCCTGGTCGACGGCCGCTGGGCGCCCACGCCCGACCCGCGTCCGGCCGACCCGTTCGCCCGCGGCGCCGAGCCCGCCGCCGTGCCCGGCTGCGGGGACTGAGACGGGTCAGGCGGCCGAGCAGCGCCCGCAGACGCCGAAGATCTCCAGGGTGTGGGACACCTCGGTGAAGCCGTGCTTCTGCGCGACCGACTCGGTCCACGACTCGACGGCCGGGCCCTCGATCTCGACGGCGGCGCCGCACCGGCGGCACACCAGGTGATGGTGGTGGTGCTCGGTCTCGCAGCGCCGGTAGACGGCCTCGCCGGACGCGGTCCGCAGTACGTCGACCTCGCCGCCGTCGGCGAGGGTCTGCAGGGTGCGGTAGACCGTGGTCAGCCCGATTCCCTCACCGCCGCGGCGCAGCTCCTCGTGGATCTCCTGCGCGGAGCGGAAGTCCTCCAGCCGGTCCAGCAGCGCGGTCACCGCGGCCCGCTGCCGGGTGGCGCGGATGCCTCGCGGCCCGGCGGTGGACCGCTCGGCCGTCGTCTCGGTCACGTCTCCTCCTCCACGTGGGCCACGGCGTCCACGACGATGTGCGCCAGGTGGTCGTCCACCAGCGAGTACAGCACCTCACGGCCCTTGCGTTCGCCCTCGACCACCCCGGCGGCCTTCAGCACCCGCAGGTGCTGGCTGATCAGCGGCTGGGTGACACCGAGTGCGTCGACGAGATCGTGCACGCACCGCGAGTGTTCCAGCAGCTGCAGCACGATCGCGATCCGGACCGGTGCCGCCAGCGCCCGCAGCAGGTCCCCGGCGGCGGCGAGGGTGCGGGGGTCGCGGGTGGGGCCCGGCTCGGGCGCGGGCGGGTGGTCGTCGGCCCCGTGCCGGTCGCTCCCCTGCGCGTGCGTGGTCTGAGCTGCGGCAGACATCTGGTTGACCGTCCCGTCCCCCGGGGGCGGCGGCCACACCCCCCGGCGCTGCTGTGCCGTGCCGGCCGCTCCCGACATGGTAGGCGTGTTCGTTATCGTCGCCGCGTGCTGCTGGTCTGCCGGTTCCGCGTGTCCCCCTCCGACGCCGACGCGTTCACCGCCCGCGCCGCCCGCGCGCTGGAGCTGCTCGCCGCGCGTCCCGGCTGTCGCGGGGGCGAGGCGGGCCGCGCGATCGAGGACGCGGGGCAGTGGGTGCTGACCGTCCGGTTCGACTCCGTCGACGCCTACCGCCGCGCCCTGGGGCCCTTCGAGATCCGCGAGCACGTGCACCCCCTGCTGGCCGAGGCCGACACCACGGTGGAGCAGACCCACGAGACCCTCCTGTCCGCCGCCCCCGGCGCCGCCGCGGTGCACCACCCGAGCCTGCTGGCCGGGGGCCCGGTGGGCGGCGACGGGGGATCGGTGGCGGGTCGGTAATCTGGGGCACCCCCGGTGTCCGGGGGTCGTTCCGTTCCACGTCCCTGGAGTACCGCAGTGGCCAGCAAGCCCACCTCCGCCAAGATCGAGACCATCGTCGCGCTGACCAAGCGGCGCGGATTCGTCTTCGCCTCCGGTGAGATCTACGGCGGTACCCGGTCGGCGTGGGACTACGGGCCCCTCGGCGTCGAGCTGAAGGACAACATCAAGCGCCAGTGGTGGAAGACCATGGTGACCGGCCGCGACGACGTCGTCGGCCTGGACTCCTCGGTCATCCTGCCCCGCCAGACCTGGGTCGCGTCCGGGCACGTCAACGCGTTCACCGACCCGCTGGTCGAGTGCACCTCGTGCCACAAGCGCTACCGCGCCGACCAGCTGGCCGAGGAGTTCGCCGAGCGCAAGGGCCGCGACCCGGAGCAGGCCGACCCGAACGACCTGTCCGAGGTGCCCTGCCCGAACTGCGGCACCCGCGGCCAGTTCACCGCGCCGCGCGAGTTCAACATGATGCTGAAGACGTTCCTCGGGCCGGTGGAGTCCGAGGAGGGCATGGCCTACCTGCGCCCGGAGACCGCGCAGGGCATCTTCGTCAACTTCCTCAACGTGCAGACGACCTCGCGCAAGAAGCCGCCGTTCGGCATCGGCCAGATCGGCAAGAGCTTCCGCAACGAGATCACCCCGGGCAACTTCATCTTCCGGACCCGCGAGTTCGAGCAGATGGAGATGGAGTACTTCGTCGAGCCCGGCAGCGACGAGGAGATCCACCAGTACTGGATCGACGAGCGCACCCGCTGGTACACCGACCTGGGCATCGACCCGGAGAACCTGCGCCAGTACGAGCACCCCAAGGAGAAGCTCTCCCACTACTCGAAGCGCACCGTCGACATCGAGTACCGGTTCAACTTCACCGGCCAGGAGTGGGGCGAGCTCGAGGGCATCGCGAACCGGACCGACTTCGACCTGACCACGCACTCGAACCACTCGGGCGTGGACCTGTCGTTCTACGACCAGGCCAGCGACACCCGCTACAAGCCCTACGTCATCGAGCCCGCCGCCGGAGTCGGTCGCTCGATGATGGCCTTCCTCATCGAGGCCTACACCGAGGACGAGGCGCCCAACGCCAAGGGCGGCGTCGACAAGCGCGTCGTGCTGAAGCTCGACCGCCGGCTCGCGCCGGTCAAGGCCGCGGTGCTGCCGCTGTCGCGCAACGCCGACCTGTCGCCGAAGGCGCGCGACCTCGCGGCGCAGCTGCGCCGGAACTGGAACGTCGACTTCGACGACGCAGGCGCCATCGGCCGCCGCTACCGCCGCCAGGACGAGATCGGCACGCCGTTCTGCATCACCGTCGACTTCGACACCCTCACCGACCAGGCCGTGACCATCCGCGAGCGCGACACGATGGCCCAGGAGCGCGTCGCCCTGGACCAGGTCGAGACCTACCTCGCGACCCGCCTGCTCGGCTGCTGAGCCGCTCCGGCACGTGACGCGGCGCCCCGCCCGGGACCCCCGGGCGGGGCGCCGGTCGTCTCAGGGCCGGTAGGCGAGCAGCTGCACGCCCAGCTCGGTCTCGGTCCGGCGCAGCTCCTCGAGCTGGTCGTCGGACAGCGCCGCGTACGGCGACTCGGGCCGGTAGGCCACGAGCGGCCCGCCGATGCGGGACTCCAGCTGCTGGAGCTTCGCCAGCGCGGCCTCGTCGAGGTCGGCGGGACGCAGCGTCGGAGCGGACATGACAACCTCCGGGAGTGGACGGGAGGCGGCCAGTCTGGTGCCGCCCCGGGCCGGGCGCCGCTCGGGTACCCGGTCCGGGGGAGGACTTACACCGGTTCGGGCAGCAGCCGTTCGACGAGCTCGGACAGCGTGACGATGCCGACCGGGGCGCCGTCGTCACCGGCGACGAGTGCCAGGTGGGCGCGCTCGTCGCGCATCGTGTTGACCGCCGCGTGGTACGGGGTGTCCGCGGGCAGCGTCAGCACGGGCCGCATGACGTCGCGGGCCCGGGTGGCGGGCTCGCGGGTCATCGTGTCGCGCACGTGCACGTACCCGACGGGGTCCGCGCCGTCGCGCACGAGCAGCCGCAGGTGCCCGGTCCGGCGCGCGGTGTCCTGCACGGCGGCCACGTCGTCGTCCGCGGCGACCGCCGACGGCTCGTGGGCCAGCTCGCGCACCGGGGTGCGCTCCAGCTCCAGCGCGGCGACCAGCTGGTCACGGCGCTGCTGGTCCAGGTCCCCGGAGCGCGCCGAGAAGTCGACCAGCTCCCGCAGGTCCTCGGCGTTGCGGCCGGAGGCCATCTCGTCCACCGGCTCGACCCCGCACAGCCGCAGGCAGCGGTTGGCGGCGCCGTTGAGCAGCAGCAGCAGCGGCCGGGCGACGATCATGAACGCCCGCATCGGGATGGCCAGCATGATCGCCGACCGCTCCGGGTGCGAGATCGCCCAGGACTTCGGCGCCATCTCGCCCACGACCAGGTGCAGGAACGTGACGACGATCAGCGACACCACGAAGGACAGGACGCCGGCGACTCCGGCGGGCAGCCCCCAGTCCAGCAGCACCGGGTTCAGGGCATAGTCCACGGCGGGCTTGGTGATCGCGCCCAGGCCGAGCACGCACAGCGTGATGCCCAGCTGGGAGCCGGCGAGCAGCAGCGAGATGTCCTTCGCGCTGCGCAGCGCGGCCCGCGCCGACGCCGAGGTCTGCGCGGCCTCCTCGAGCCGGTAGTTGCGGGCGGCGACGAGGGCGAACTCGACCGCGACGAAGAACGCGCTCAGCGCGACGAGCGCGACCGACGCGATGATCTCGAACGCGCTCACGCGCGCACCTCCTGGTCCTGGTCGGCGTCGGCGGCGGCCCACAGCAGGTGGACCGCGGACGGCACGCGGCGGTCGACCTCCCGGACGGTGAGCCGCAGGGTGCGGGCCTCGTCGTCCGGGTCGTCGCCGGGGATGACGACCGACACCGCGTCGCCGGTCCGGGGCAGGCGCTGCAGCTCGGCCATCACCAGGCCGCCGACGGTCTGGTAGTCGCCCTCGGGCAGCTCGGCGTCGATGAGCCGGCCGACCTCGTCGACGTGCCGGTCGCCGGGGACGACCCAGCCGTCGTCGGACTGGCGGGCCTGGTCGGTCCCGGCCTGGTCGTGCTCGTCGGTGATCTCCCCGACGAGCTCCTCGGCGATGTCCTCGACGGTGATGACGCCGGCGAGGCCGCCGTACTCGTCGAGCACGCAGGCGAGCTCCTCGTCCTCCTCGCGCAGCCGGGCGAGGACCTGAGGCAGCGGCAGCGACGACGGCACGAGCACCGGGCTGCGCATCAGCTCGGACACGCGCACGTCGGCGAAGGTCCGCCCGTCGAGCCGCTCGGCCAGCGCCAGCACGTCCTTCAGGCAGACGACGCCGACCAGCTCCAGGGCGGTGTCGGGGTCCGCGGCGTCCGGCGGGACGCCCAGCACCGGGTAGCGCGAGTGCGCCGCGGCCATCTGCCCGATCAGGCTCTCGACGGTCGCGTCGTCGCGCACCCAGGACACGCGCGGGCGCGGGATCATCGCCGCCCGCGCGGTGCGGTCGGTGAAGTCCACGGCGCGGTCCAGCAGGGTCGCCAGCTCCGGCGCCAGGTCCCCGGAGTCCTTCGAGTCGTCGATGATCGCCTCGAGGTCGCGCGGGGTGGCCGAGTGCTCGACGTCGTGCACCGGCTCGATCCGCAGCGCCTTGAGCAGCGCGTTCGAGGCGGCGTCGAAGATCCGGATGATCCAGCCGAACAGGGCCAGGTAGGTCTTCGTCGACAGCGCCAGCCAGCGCGCGACCGGCTCCGGCCGGGCGATGGCCAGGTTCTTCGGGAACAGCTCGCCGAAGACCATCTGCACGACGGTGGCGAACAGCAGCGCGATCGCGGTGCCGACCGCGATGCCGACACCGCTCGGCACGTCCACCAGGCCGAGCAGCTCGCCGATGCCGTTGCCGATCAGCGGCTCGGCGACGTAACCGACCAGCAGGCCGGTGACGGTGATGCCGAGCTGGGCGCCGGAGAGCATGAACGACGTGCGGCGGGTGATGTCGAGGGCGCGGGCCGCGCCGGCGTCGCCGTCGGCCGCGCGTGCCTTGAGGCGGGACCGGTCCACGGCCATGTAGCCGAACTCCTGGGCCACGAAGTAGCCGGTCAGGGCGGTGATCACGAGGACCACCAGGATGCCCAGGCCGATACCGAGGATCGTGCCGATCACCGGAGCGTCACCGCCCGGGTCTCGGGTCCGGCCGGTGCGGTCACGGCGCGGACGGGGACGGGGGCGGTGCGGGGTCGCCGACCGTCACGGGGACGGACGGCGCGCGGACTGCAGGTGGGGTCCATGACTCCTGACTCGCGGTCTGATGGGCGTTCGAGGGTTCCAACGCGTGCCGGAATCGTACGGTTCCCCGCCGGGTGCGTCGCCCCGGTCACGGTGTGATGCCCCGAACGGCGGTACCGGTGTGCGGCGCAACGAGGGGGTGCCGGTCGTCCGGGTCGTGGCGGCCACACCGTCCACGTTGTCGGTGAGCGTCGCTACCCTGGCGACCGTGACCACCTCCGCGACCTCCCCAGCGGCCCGGCGACCGGCCGATCCCCGTCGTGACCTGGGTGCGGCCCTGCGCCGGTGGGCGGGTGCCGGTGCCGGCACCGGCATCGTGCGGGTGCTCGACCGGCACGGCTTCGGCTCCGTCGAGTCCGGTCAGCTGGTCGCCGCCACCACGACCGGCGAGGTGGCCGGCGAGCTCTACCTCGGCGCCCTGGACGACGCGGCGCACCCGCTGGCGGTGCAGGCCGCGTCCGGCACCGCGGCCGTGCGGGAGGCCCACGTCGCCGAGACCCCGGCCCTCGCCGCCGGCCTGGCCTGCGCCGGTGGCGCGACGCTGCACGCCCACCCGCTGGCCGCCGCGGCCGCGGCCGCGCTGGGCGAGGCGCTGGAGGCGGGGCGCCCGGCGGCCCTGCTGGCGGTCGTCGACGGCGGCGCGGCCCTGGTGCTCACCGGCCCCGGGCTGGAGCGGGAGCACGGTGACCTCGGACCGGCCACCGCGGCCGCCGCCGAGCAGGCCCGCGCGCTGCTGCGCCGCGGCGCCACCGCGACCGAGCAGATCGAGGTCGACGGCGTCCGGGTGCTGGTGGACGTGCTGGTCCCGGTCCCGTCGGTGCTGGTGGTCGGCGAGGGCGCGCTCGGCGCCGCGCTGCACGCCCAGGCCGGGCTGCTCGGCTGGACCGCGCGCACCGTCACCACCCTGCCGGACGCCCGCTCCGCCGTCGCGGACTTCACCGACGCCGACGTGTTGGTCCTGCTCGACCACGACCCCGGCTTCGACGAGGTGCTGCGCGAGGGACTGGCCCACGGGCGCGGCTTCCTCGGCGCGCTGGGCTCGCGGCGCACCCAGGCCGCGCGCCGCGAGCGGCTGCTCGCCGCCGGGGTGACCGAGGCCGACCTGGAGCAGGTGCACGGCCCGGTCGGGCTCGACCTCGGCGCCCGCACCCCGGCCGAGACGGCGGTGTCGATCGTCGCGCAGGTCGTCGCGCTGCGGGCCGGGCGCTCGGCCTCGGCGCTGGCCGCCTCGACCGGGCGGATCGGCGGATGAGCGCCCCCTCCTCGCGGCGCGGCCTCGGCGGCGCCCCGCCCGCCCCGCGCGCCCCGTCGCCGGGGCGGACCGTGCGCCGTCCGGTGCGCACCGGGATGACCTGGGGGGCCCGGCTGGTCGTCGGCGGCCTGGTCATGCTCGTCGCGGTCGTCGGCGTCACGGCGCTGCGCGTCTGGCAGGTCGCCCGGGTCGACGACCAGCGGCCCAGCGACGCGGTCGTCGTGCTCGGCGCCGCCCAGTACAACGGCGAGCCCAGCGCGGTGCTGGCCGCCCGGCTCAAGCACGCCGAGCAGCTCTGGCGCGACGGGGTGGCCCCGCGGATCGTCACCGTCGGCGGCGGCCGGACCGGGGACCGCTACACCGAGGCCGAGGCCAGCCGCGACTGGCTGGTCGAGCAGGGGGTGCCCGCCTCGGCGGTGGAGGCCGTCCCGCGCGGTGCCGACACCCTCGGCAGCCTGGAGGCGGTCGCGGCGACCGCGCAGGAGCAGGGCTGGTCCTCGGCGCTGCTCGTCTCCGACCCGTGGCACAGCCTGCGGGCACGCACGATGGCCCGCGACGCCGGGCTGTCCGCGTGGACCTCGCCGACCCGCAGCGGGCCGATCGTGCAGACCCGGGAGACGCAGCTGCGCTACATCTACCGCGAGACCGGCGCCCTGCTGTTCTACGAGCTGACCCACGCCTCGGTCGACACCGCGAGCTCCGGTCTGGGATGAGCACCCTGGAGCTCCCCGGCACCGGGTACACCGCCGCCGACGCCGAGCGCCGCCACCCCGAGGCCCCGAAGGGGTCCGGGCTGGGGGAGCGCGGACGCGTCGAGCGGCGCAGCCCCTACTCGCGCGACCGGGCGCGGGTCCTGCACTCCGCGGCGCTGCGCCGCCTCGCCGGCAAGACCCAGGTCGTCGGCCCGGGGGAGGGCGCGGAGGTCAGCGGCATCCCGCGGACCCGGCTGACCCACTCGCTGGAGGTCGCGCAGATCGGGCGCGGGATCGCCGAGGAGCTGGGCCTGGACCCCGACGTCGTCGACGCCGCCGGGCTGGCCCACGACATCGGCCACCCGCCGTTCGGGCACAACGGCGAGCGCGCCCTCGACGTCGCGGGGGCCGAGTGCGGCGGGTTCGAGGGCAACGCCCAGACACTGCGCATCCTCACCCGCCTGGAGCCGAAGGCCCGCTCCGGCGACGGCCGCGGCCCCGGCGGGCTCAACCTCACCCGGGCGACGCTCGACGCCGCCACCAAGTACCCCTGGCCGCGCCGCGGCGCCGAGCGCAAGTTCGGCGCCTACGCCGACGACCTGCCCGCGCTGGAGTGGGTGCGTGCGGGCGCGCGGCCGGGGGTGCGCAGCATGGAGGCCCAGGTCATGGACTGGGCCGACGACGTCGCCTACTCGGTGCACGACGTCGAGGACGCCGTGCTGGCCGGCCGGATGGACCTGGCCGTGCTGTCGTCGCCGGGGGAGCGGGCGGCGCTCGCGACGGAGGCGGCGCTGCGCTTCGGCGCGGACGAGGGGGCCTGCGCCGAGGCCGCCGCCCGGCTCGACGCGCTGCCCGTGGTGCGGGCGGTGCGCGGCTTCGACGTCCGCACCGCCGCCGGGGACGACCTGGTCGCGATGAAGCGGATGACCTCCGAGCTGGTCGGGCGCTTCGCCCTGGCCGCCACCGACGCCACCCTCGACGCGTACGGCGACGCCCCGCTCGCCCGCCACCGCGCCGACCTCGTCGTGCCGGGCGGCGCGGCCGCCGAGGTCGTGGTGCTCAAGGCGCTCGCCACCCGCTACGTGATGAGTGACCCGCGACGCCTGGCGATGCAGTCCGGCCAGCGCGACCTGCTCCACGACCTGGTCGCCGCGTTGTGCGCGCGGGGCCCCGGCGCGCTGGACCCGGCGCGCGCGGAGGACTGGGCCGCCGCGCCCGACGACCGGGCCCGGCTGCGGGTCGTGCTCGACCAGGTCGCCTCGCTCACCGACGCGGCGGCGCACGCCTGGCACCGGTCCCTCTGCCGCGACTGACCCGGACGTGACGGCCGTCACTCCCCGTGGCTGTCACGTCGGAGGCCGCCGCCCCGTCCACCCGGTGACCACGTCGTCGAGACACCGGAGGTCACCGTGCCCCGCATCCCCGCCGTCCCACCCGCCCGCGCCGGCCGGGCGGGCCGCCTCGCCTACCGCGTCCTGCGCCGCCGGTTCGGGGCGGTCCCCGAGCCGTTCGCCGTCGAGCGCCACCACCGCGGCCTGTTCTGGGCGTCGCTGGTCGCCGAGATCGCCTGGGAGCGCGCCGCGACCCGGCTGCCCGCCTCCGTGCGCGAGCTCGCCGTGTACCGGACCGCGACCGTCGTCGGCTGCTCCTGGTGCGTCGACTTCGGCGCGATGCTGCAGCGGCTGTCCGGGCTCGACGTCGAGCGGCTGACCCGGATCGACGAGTACGCGAGCAGCCCGTCGTTCTCCGCGCCCGAGCGGCTGGCGCTGGCCTACGCCGACGCCGTGACCGCGCAGCCGATGACCGTGACCGACGAGCAGGTCGCGGCACTGCGGGCCGAGTTCGGCGACGCGGGCCTGGTCGAGCTGACCCGGATGATCGCCGTGGAGAACATGCGGGCCCGCTCCAACCACGCCCTCGGCGTCACCGACCAGGGCTTCGCCGCGGCCTGCGCGGTGGGTCAGCGGCCCAGCCGCGACGGGTCGAGCATCGCGTAGATCCCGACGACGACCCCGTCCCGCACGGTGAGAGCGGTGGCCGACGCGGGGCGGGCGCCGGGCCCGGGCACGACCCACCCCGGCGCCCCGTTGACCGCGACGGGGGAGCCGGCGAGCAGGTCGCCCTCGCGCAGGAGCCCCAGCAGCAGCCGGGTGACCTTCTCCGCGCCGCGGACCGGGCGTCGCGCCGCCCGGACGACGCCGCCGCCGTCGGAGAGGAACTCGACGTCGGGGCCGAGGGTGGCGGCGACGGCGACCGGGTCGCCGGTGGCCAGCGCCGCGGCGAACCGCTCGAGGGCCGCGGCCGCCTCGGCCGGGGGCACCGGCGGGGGCGCCGGTGCGCGGTCGATCTCGCGCCGTGCCCGCGACGCGTGCTGGCGCGCCGCCGCCTCGCTGCAGCCCAGCACGGCGGCGATCTCGGCGAAGGGCAGGTCCAGCGCCTCGTGCAGCACGAACGCCACCCGCCGCGCCGGGGTGAGCCGCTCGAGCACCAGCAGGGCCGCGGTCCGCACGTCGTCGGCCCGCAGCACCGCGTCCAGCGCGGGGTCGGCCCCGGCGACGACCGGGTCGGGCAGCCACGGACCGACGTGGCGCTCGCGGCGTGCCGCGGCGGACCGCAGCCGGTCCAGGCAGAGCCGCGCGACCGTCGTCGTCAGCCAGGCGCGCAGGTCGCGGACCTCGCCGGCGTCGCTGCGCGCCAGGCGCAGCCAGGCCTCCTGCACGGCGTCCTCGGCGTCGGCGAGGCTGCCGGTGATCCGGTACCCGACCCCGACCAGGTGCGCGCGATGGCGCTCGAAGGGCTCGGCGGGATCGGGCACCGGGGCACCCTAGCGGGGTCAGCGCAGGGTGATCGCGGGCTTCGCGGCGTCGGCGTCGGTGGTGACCGCGCGGCCCGGGCAGCTCCCGAGCACCCGGTCGATCGCGTCGCGCTCGGCGGCGGTGACCCACAGCCTGTACTTCTTCTTCACCGCCACCTGCCGCGCGACGTAGGCGCAGCGGTAGCGGCTGTCGGGCGGCAGCCAGGTCGCGGCGTCGCCGTCGCTCTTGCGGCCGTTGGTCGGCCCGTCGACGGCGATGAGGTTCAGCGGGTCGTTCCCGATCCGCTCGCGGGTGGCCGCGTCGAGCTGCTGGGCGCCCTTCTGCCAGGCGTCCGACAGGGCGACGACGTGGTCGATCTGCACCTTCTCGCTGGTGCCCTGCCCGCGGGTGAACGCGATCGTCGTCCCGGTGTAGGTGTCGCGCAGCGATCCCGTCAGCACGACGCAGTTGCGGGTGCCCGCCTTGAACGTCTCGCGGTCCATGTCCCGGGCGAGGACCTGGTTGCGCTGGTCGCAGCCGTCGCGGTCGATGTCGGCCCAGGTGCGGCCGAACTGGTCGCGGGCGTAGCCGGTCTTCGGGGCGCGGCCCTTGACCGGCAGCGTCCGCAGCGTCGTCGCCGCGCTGCCCGTGGCCGCCGCCTCCGCCCCGGGCGCGACGGGCCCGCCGACCTCACCGGGCGAGCCCGCCGCCACCGCACCGACGTCGACGACGCCGCTGTCGAGGGCCGCGTCCAGCACGTCCACGAACGATCCGGGGGTTCCGCACCCCGCCAGCACCAGAACGGCCGCCATCAGCCCGGCGACCCGCACACCTCGAACACGCACCCCCTGATGTTCGCGAATGCGAACGTCGGATCCGTGGCGGACACGCCGCGTGTTCGTCACTCAGGGTGAAGGGTCTTGCCAGCGGGCTCCCAGCCCGTTCACAGGGTCGGGGCGCACGGTGGGCTCATGGTCACGCTCACCCACGTCGCGTCCGCCACGGCCGGGGCAGCCGGCGTCACCCTGGGGTTGCTGGTGCTCGTCCTGGTCGCGGCCGCCCCGTGGCTGGCGCGGCACGCCCAGGACGGCCTGCCCCGCCCCGCCCACGCCGCGCCGTCGCGGGGTGAGGCTCCCGCCACCCCCGCTTGCCGGGGTCGTTAGCACTGCGTTGAAGTGGGTGCGTGACCTCCTCGCGTCGGCTCGTCCCCGTGCTGGCCCTGCTGTTCGTCCCGCTCTGGGCCTCGGGCTTCATCGCGGGCAAGATCGCGACCGGTTACATGGACGTGCCCGCGGTGCTGCTGTGGCGGTTCGTGATCGCGCTGGTCGTGATGCTCGTGGCGGCCGCGGTGCTGCGCCCCGGGCTCCCGCGCGGGCGGGCCTGGGCCCACCTGGCCGTCACCGCGCTGCTGCTGCAGGTCGGGCAGTTCACCTTCGTCTACAGCGGGCTGGCCTCGGGCGTGCCCGCCGGGCTGTCGAGCCTGATCCTCGGGATGGCGCCGCTGCTGGTCGGACTGCTGACCCCGCTGCTGCTGTCCACCCGGCTCGGCGCCGGGCCGGTGCTGGGCCTGCTGATCGGCGCCGCCGGCGTCTACGTCGTGCTCGCCGACGATCTGGGCGGCGGGCTCGGCGGCACCGTCGCGTTCCCGGTGCTCGGCATGGTGTCGCTGGCGGCCGGCACGCTCTACCAGAAGCGCTTCAACGACGACACGCCCGTCGTCACCAGCGTGGTCGTCCAGATGGCGACGTCGCTGGTCGCGACGCTGGCGGCCTGGCCGCTGCTCGGCGCGGACTGGCTGCCCCGCGCGGCCGGCGGCTGGCTCGCCGTCGGCTGGCTGGGGATCTTCAACTCCGCGGGCGCGTTCGTGCTGATGTTCCTGCTGCTGCGCCTGCGGTCGACGGTCTTCGTCTCCTCGCTGCTCAACCTCGTCCCGGCGACGACGGCGCTGGGCGCGGTCCCGGTGCTCGGCGAGCCGCTGACCGCGCAGGCGGTGCTGGGGCTCGGGATCGCGCTGGTCGGGATGTTCGTCGGCCTCGGCCGGGTGCCCGGGCTGCGCCGCCGCGGGGTGGTCGTCGACGCCGCCGACCTCGGTGACGGCGCCGCCGGCCCCGCACCCGCCGCGCGCCGGGAGCGGGCAGCGCCGGGCGTCGCCGACCGCGACGCCTAGACTGGCCGCGTGGCAGGACGGATCCGGGACGCCGACATCACCGAGGTCCGCAACCGCACGCGGGTCGAGGAGATCGTCGAGGAGTACGTCGCCCTCCGCCGCGCCGGGGCGGGCTCGCTCAAGGGCCTGTGCCCCTTCCACGACGAGAAGACCCCGTCGTTCACCGTCCGCCCCTCGCACGGCACGTTCCACTGCTTCGGCTGCGGTGAGCACGGCAGCGTCATCGACTTCGTCATGAAGATGGAGGTCATCGGCTTCCCCGAGGCCGTCGAGCGGCTCGCCGAGCGGTGCGGGGTCCGGCTGACCTACGAGGGCGGCGGGTCGTCGGTGCAGCGCGACCGCGGCACCCGCAGCCGTCTGCTGGAGATCAACAAGAAGGCCCAGGCGTTCTACGCCGAGCAGCTGCGCACCCCGGCCGGCCGCGCGGGGGTGCAGTTCCTCGCCGACCGCGGGTTCGACGACGCGGCCGCCGAGAGGTTCGGCTGCGGCTACGCCCCGGCGGGCTGGGACACCGTCACCAAGCACCTGCTGGCCCAGGGCTTCCAGCTCGACGAGCTGATCAAGGCCGGGATCTCGAAGGAGGGCCGGCGCGGCGCGATCGACCGGTTCCACCGGCGTCTGCTCTGGCCGATCCGCGACCTGGGCGGCGACGTCGTCGGCTTCGGCGCGCGGCGCCTGTTCGACGACGACGGCATCGAGGCCAAGTACCTCAACACCTCCGAGACGCCCGTCTACCGCAAGACCCATGTGCTGTTCGGCCTGGACCAGGCCAAGCGCGAGATCGCGAAGACCCGCCAGGTCGTCGTGGTCGAGGGCTACACCGACGTCATGGCCATGCACCTGGCCGGGGTCACCACCGCCGTCGCGTCCTGCGGGACGGCGTTCGGCACCGAGCACGTCTCGGTGATCCGCCGGCTGATCGGCGACGACTCCTTCGACCGCGGCGAGGTCATCTTCACCTTCGACGGCGACGAGGCGGGCCAGAAGGCCGCGCAGAAGGCGTTCGAGGGCGACCAGAACTTCGCCACCCAGACCTACGTCGCGATCGCCGCCGACGGCCAGGACCCCTGTGACCTGCGCCTGGGGCACGGTGACACCGCGGTGCGCGATCTCGTCGCCCGGCGCGAGCCGCTGTTCGAGTTCGCCATCCGCACCGAGCTGGCCAACCACCGCCTCGAGTCCGCCGAGGGCCGCGTCGCCGCGCTGCAGCAGACCGTCCCGATCGTCGCCAAGATCAAGCGGGAGGACCTGCGCGACGAGTACGCCCGCCGCCTCGCCGGCTGGGTCGGCTGGGACGACATCGCCGTCGTCGTGCGCCGGGTGCGCGAGACCGCGGGGGCGCCCACCGAGGGCCGCGGGCGCCGCCGCGAGGCGCTGCCCGCCCCGAAGCGCGGCGACGCCCAGCTGCACCTGCAGCGCGAGGCGCTCAAGGCGGCGCTGCAGATCCCCGGCGTCGTCGGGCCCGGGTTCGACGAGCTGCCCGAGGCCGGGTTCACCCACCCGCAGTTCGCCGCGGTGCACCGGGCGATCATGGCCGCGGGCGGGGTGTGCGCCGGGCTGGACGGCTCGGACTGGCTCGACGCCGTCGTCGCGCAGGGGGCGGGCGAGGACGTGAAGCGGCTGGTCAGCGAGCTGGCCGTGGAGGACCTGGAGCTGCCCAAGCGCAACACCGACGAGGTCCGCTACGTCAACGGCGTCCTCGCCGGGGTGCGGCTGGGTCTGGTCGAGCGCGAGATCGCCGACCTGAAGTCCCAGCTGCAGCGCACCAACGCCGAGACCGACCACGACGAGTACATGGACCTGTTCGGCGTCCTCGTGCCGCTGGAGCAGTACAAGATCCAGCTGCGCGAGCAGGCGTCCGGGGTCGCCTCGTGACCGGGCTCTGGGCGCGGCTGTTCGGGCGCGACCCGGTGCCCGACGCCGTCGCCGACGCCCTGGACCCGTCGGAGGCGGTCGTCGCCACCGCGCAGGCACCCGGCGGGGCGCTCGTCGTGACCTCGTGGGGCATCTGGCCGCCCGGCGGGGAGCGCATCGGCTGGCACACGATCGCCAAGGCGACCTGGGACAAGGTCTCGCTCGTCGTCACCCCGACGACCGCCGAGCAGATCGCGCCGGGCACCGAGCTGCTGACCGACGGCCGTCCGCTGCGGTTCCGGCTCGCCGAGCCCGGCCGGGTGCCGCAGGCCGTCCAGGAGCGCGTCACCCAGTCCGTCCGCACCCGCAACCGGCGCGAGCTGCCCGGGGGAGGGGCGTGGGTGCTGCAGCGGCGCGTCCCCGGCCGCGACGGCCTGGTCCTGCAGGTCCGCCCCGACCCGGGCACCGACCCGGTCGCCGCCCGCCGCCTCGCCGAGGGCATCGCGGCCCGGCTGCCGGAGGAGCCGTGACCAGCTGGGACCCGGAGCTCTACCGGGCCTTCGACGACCACCGCTCCCGCCCGTTCCTCGACCTCGTCGCGCGGATCGGGGAGCCCGGCCCGGGACTGTCGCGGGTGGTCGACGCCGGCTGCGGACCGGGGCACCTCACCGGGCTGCTGGCGCGGCGCTGGCCGGCGGCGACCGTCGAGGCGTTCGACTCCTCACCGGACATGGTCGCCGCCGCGCGCGCCGCCGGCGTCGACGCCGCGCAGGTCGACGTCCGGGACTGGACGCCGCCGCGCGACACCGGCGTCGTGGTGACCAACGCCGTGCTGCAGTGGGTCCCCGAGCACCCCGAGGTGCTGCGCCGCTGGACCGCCTCGCTGGCGCCCGGGGCGTGGCTCGCCGTGCAGGTGCCCGGCAACTTCGACGCGCCCTCGCACGTCCTGACCCGCGAGGTCGCCGCCCAGCCCCGCTGGCGCGAGCGGATCCTGCTGCGCGGCACCGAGACCGTCCTCGACCCGCTCGGCTACGCCGACCTGCTCGCCACGGCCGGCGCCGACGTCGACGCCTGGGAGACCACCTACCTGCAGCGCCTCGACGGCGACGACCCGGTCCTGCGCTGGGTCTCCGGGACGGCGCTGCGCCCGGTCCGCGACGCCCTCGACGACGACGCCTACGCCGAGTTCGTCGCCGAGCTGGCGCCCCGCCTGCGTGCGGCCTACCCGCCCAGCGCCGACGGCGGCACCTGGTTCCCGTTCCGCCGCGTCTTCGCGGTCGCGCGCACGCGCTGACCCGCCCCGCGACCCGGCCACGGCGCGGGCCACGGGGTGCGGTGCGGCCTCACTGCCCGGCGTTCGGCCCGCCGCGCACCTTGTCGATCGCGCCCTCCACGCCCGCGCGCGCGACACCCGCCGCGCCCTGCACCGCGGGATGATCCGCCGCGCGGTGGTAGGCACGCACGAGCTGCTCGTAGCGCTCGTGCCCGGCCCTGGTGCCGAGGACGTATCCGACGGCGACCCCCACGAGGAACCTGACCATTCCCCTCACCTCCGACCGCGACCGTACCCGGCGCGCCGTGGGTGCCCCACCGCCACCCGGACATGCCTGCGACCTGCGGGAACAGCGGCCGAACGGGGGGTTGCGAGAGCCCTGTGAACGGTGTTGTAGAGTCCTTCTCGTCGCCGGGAGTAACGGCCCGGACGGCGAGAACGGTCCTCCGTAGCTCAATGGCAGAGCACCCGACTGTTAATCGGGCGGTTATTGGTTCGAGTCCAATCGGAGGAGCACTGTCCCCGGTTCGGCCCCCGAGAGACCCGTCAGCGGGTTCCGGGGGTCGACGTGTGTCCGGCCGACTGCGGCTCCCCGTCGTCATGCCTGCCGGTCCGCGAGTCACCGGCACGGCGCCGGCCCCGTGCAGCACCGGGCGCCGTCCGCGAGGCGCCGCGACCGGTAGGTGCCGCGCTGGGCGCGGCGGCTCACCCCGCGTCCCGCGCCCGCAACCCCGCCTCGTGCGTCGGTGAACCTGCGCCCGACGCCAGGAGCTCGACCCGGCTTCAGGTCAAGACGTCGGGTCGGGCGGCGCCCGCCCGCGCGACGGCGGCGCGCGCGTCGTCGAGCGGCACGCCCAGCGTCAGCAGGTGCCCGAGCGCCACGTCGGCCTCCCCGCCGTCCCACCGGCCGGCCTGGGCGGCCCGCAGGTAGGTCGCCGACCCGGCCTGCAGTACCTCGGCGAGCACCGGCGCCGCGACGTGCCGGGCGAACACCCCGGCGCGCTGTCCGTTCTCCAGCAGCCGGACCATGATCGTGGCGAACGGCGCCATGGCGGCGCGCACCTCGTCGTCGACGGTGCGGCGGGCGAGCAGGATGACCGGGCCGTAGCGCCGCGACGTGCTCCAGGTGCGCAGGATCGTCGCGGCGAACTCCGCGGCGGGGTCGCCGCTGTCCGGGTCGACGTCGCCGACCTGCGCGATGAAGTCGGCCGCGGCGGCGCGCACCAGGGCGACGACCAGGTCGGCGCGGCTGGTGAAGTGGCCGTAGACGGTGCGGCGCACGACGCCGGCGCGGGCCGCGACGTCGTCCAGCGACGCCTCGGGGTCCTCGCGCAGGACGGCCTGGGCGGCGTCGAGGATCGAGCGCCGGTTGCGCTCGCGGGCCGAGGGCCGCTCCGTCCTTTTCATCACGCGTGCATTTTTGCACGCGAAGTGCAATCGTGGCGAGTACCGAGGACGAGGAGCGGACGATGACCGTCGAGCACGACACCCGGCCCGTACGGCTGGACCAGGACTTCTTCGACGACCCCGACGCGCTCTACCGCGAGCTGCGCGACAGCCGCCCGGTCACCCGGGCCACCGGGCCGAACGGGCTGACCTTCTGGATGGTCACCCGCTACGCCGACGCGCGGGCCGCGCTGAACGACCCGCGCCTGCAGAAGGACTCGCGGCGGCTGCCGGAGCTGCTCCAGCGTCACGGCGCGACCTCGATCCGGCAGTTCGCCGACTCGCTGGTCGGCCACATGCTCAACGCCGACCCGCCGGACCACACCCGGCTGCGCAAGCTCGTCGGGCGGGCGTTCACCGTCCGCGCGATCGCCCGGCTGCGCCCGCGGATCGAGGAGATCGCCACCTCCCTCGCCGACGCCGCCGAGCAGGCGGGCCCCGACGTCGACCTGCTCGACGCGTTCGCCTTCCCGCTGCCGATGACCGTGATCTCCGAGATCCTCGGTGTCCCCGACGACCGCCGCGACGAGTTCCGCGAGTGGTCCAACACGCTGCTGACCAACAGCCCCGACGACGTGCGCGGCGCCGCGGCCGGGGCGATGGCCCAGTTCCTCACCGGCCTGGTCGCCGACAAGGCCGCCCACCCCGGCGACGACATGCTCTCCGAGATCGTCCGCGCCTCGGAGGACGGCGACTCGCTCAGCCCCGCCGAGGTCACCGCGATGGCGTTCCTGCTGCTCGTCGCGGGCCACGAGACGACGGTCAACCTCATCGGCAACGGCATGCTCGCCCTGCTGCGCGACCCCGGGCAGCGTGCCCTGCTGCAGGCCGATCCGGAGCGCGTCCCGCAGGCCGTCGAGGAGTTCCTGCGCTACGACGGGCCGGTCAACCTGGCGACCATCCGGTTCACCGACGAGCCCGTGGAGATCTCCGGCGTGACCGTCCCGGCCGGCGAGATCGTGCTCGTCTCGCTGATCGGCGCGAACCGCGACCCCGACCGCTACCCCGAGCCGACCCGGCTCGACACCGCCCGCGACACCTCCGGGCACGTCGCCTTCGGCTACGGCATCCACCACTGCCTCGGGGCGCCGCTGGCCCGGCTGGAGGCCGACGTCGCGTTCCGCACGCTGCTCGGGCGGTTCCCCGACATGGCACTCGCGGGCGAGCCCGGGCGGCACCGGGAGAGCACCCTGATCCACGGCCTGACCGCGCTGCCGGTCCGCCTGACCGGCTGATCCCCGTCCGGCCCGGACAGCGGCCGCCGGTCACCCGCGGCGGCGCCGTGGGGACCGGTGGCCGCACGTAGGGTGATCGTCGGACGACGGGGGAGGGCGCCATGACGGCACCGGGCCGGGCCAGGCAGGAACGGATCTACCGCGAGGGCGTGTCCGGCGCCCGCCCCCGCGTGCCGACCGGGCCCGACGAGCTCGAACGCCGCGCCCGGCGCGCGATGAGCCGCCGCGCCGACGCCTACGTCACCGGCGGTGCCGGCGCGGAGACGACGGTGCGCGCCAACCGCGACGCCTTCGCCCGCCGCGAGATCGTGCCCCGCGTGCTGCGCGACGTCGGCGAGCGCGACCTGTCCGTGGAGCTGTTCGGCCGCACCCTGCCCGCGCCGCTGCTGCTCGCCCCGATCGGCGCGCTCGACCTGGTGCGCCGCGGCGCGGACCTCGCCGTCGCCCGCGGGGCCGCGGCCGCCGGGGTCCCGATGGTGATCTCGAACCAGGCCGGGGCGCCGATGGAGGACGTCGCCGCCGTCGCCGGGCCGACCTGGTTCCAGCTGTACTGGTCGACCTCCGACGAGCTCGTCGACAGCTTCCTGGGGCGGGCCGAGGCGGCCGGGTGCGACGCCGTCGTCGTCACGCTGGACACCACGATGCTCGGCTGGCGTCCGCGCGACCTCGACCTCGGGCACCTGCCGTTCGCGCGCGGCATCGGGATCGCCCAGTACACCTCCGACCCGGTGTTCGGCCGCCTCGTGCGGGAGACCCTCGCCGCGCCGTCGGCCGGGGCCCCGCCGAGGGTCACCCCGCAGGCCGTCCGGACCCTGCTGGAGATCACCCGCAACGCGCCCGGCGGGTTCTGGGAGAACCTGCGCTCGCCGGTGCCGCGGGCCGCCGTCGAGACGTTCCTGCGCGTCTACTCCCGGCCCCGGCTGTCCTGGGAGGACCTGGCGACCCTGCGCTCACGCACCCGGCTCCCGATCGTGCTCAAGGGTGTCCTGCACCCCGACGACGCCCGCCGCGCCGCCGACGCCGGGGTCGACGGGATCGTCGTGTCCAACCACG
This sequence comes from Pseudonocardia spirodelae, assembly GCF_037727765.1. Lineage (NCBI taxonomy): Bacteria > Bacillati > Actinomycetota > Actinomycetes > Pseudonocardiales > Pseudonocardiaceae > Pseudonocardia > Pseudonocardia spirodelae. The sequence continues at coordinate 94,932 of NZ_JBBJUP010000007.1, forward strand.
GCGGGCGCCAGGTCGACCACTCCGTCGCCTCGCTCGACGCCCTGCCCGGTGTGCTCGACGCCGTCGGCGACGCCCTGCCGGTGCTGCTCGACTCCGGGGTGCGCACCGGCGCCGACGTCGCGACCGCGGTCCGGCTCGGCGCCCGCGCGGTGCTGCTCGGCCGCCCCTTCGTGCACGGGCTGGCCCTCGACGGCGCCCGCGGCGTCGCGCGGGTCGTGCAGAACGTCGTCGCCGAGCTCGACCTGGTCTGCGGCCTGGCCGGGGCCACCACCCCGGCCGGCATCGAGCTGCGGGACCGGCCCGTGCGCTGAGCCCGCCGGGCGTCGGCGATGATCACCGCATGGACGCGATGGTGCGGATCGGGCTGGTCGAGCTGGCGGTGGGGGCTGTGCTGGGCTGGGCCGTGGTGGTCTCGGTGACCCGGCCGCAGGCGTGGGCCCGGATCGGCATCGTCGAGCCGCGCCGGCTGCTGCAGGCCCACCTGGACTTCGTCCTGATGGGTCTGATCCTGGTCGCCGTCGGGCTCGCCGCACCCGGGCTGCCCGGATGGCTGGTCGCCGTGCTCGTGTTCGGCACCTGGGTCAACCCGGCGCTGTTCCTGCCCATGGCGTGGGGCCCGCAGGTGGTGCGCCACCGGGTGTTCCAGGTCGTGAGCGGGCTGTCGTTCGTCGCCACCAGCGGGGGGCTGGTGCTCGTCGCGGTGCTCGCCTGACCGGTCCGATCCGGACGAAACGGCACGGGCGGGCGACGCGCCGGTACCCGATCGCACGGCGGCTGTAGCCCGCGGGGTCCGGTACGGCTAATGTCCACCTCGTAGGAACCGGCAATACGCGAGGAGACATCCGGATGCCACAGGGAACCGTCAAGTGGTTCAACGCGGAGAAGGGGTACGGGTTCATCACGCCGGACGGAGGCGGGCAGGACCTGTTCGTCCACTTCAGCGCGATCCAGACCTCCGGATACCGCAGCCTCGACGAGGGGCAGGCCGTGACCTTCGAGGTCACCCAGGGCCAGAAGGGCCCGCAGGCGGACCAGGTCGTCCCCTCCTGACCTCCTGATTCGACGACGACGCCCGGGGTGCTCACCAGCACCCCGGGCGTCGTCGTGTCGGGAGGGGTCAGGACGGCAGGCGCGTCTCCAGGCCGGCGATGACGATCTCGACGCGGCTGAGCGTCCAGCTGCGCGGCGGGTCGTCGAGCCGGTCGCGGAACACCGCACGGACCCCGGCGTCGAACGGCTCGGTCGAGGCGAGGACCTGGTCGCGGCGACGGGCGTCGCCGGTGCCCCGCGCGTTCGCGGTGAGCCACGGCTGCATGCCCATGTGCATCACGGTGGAGGCGCCGATGACCGCGTCCTCGGCGGTGAAGCCGGCCTCCAGCAGGATGTCGGTCAGCCGCCGGAACGCGCCCAGCATCGCCGCCGGTGCGTCGGGCAGCCGGACCAGCGCCGGGGCCAGCCCGGGGTGCGCCGCCATGACGTCGAACGTCGCGGCGGCGAACGCCAGCAGCTGCTCCTGCCAGCGGCCCTCGGTCGCGGGGAACACGTCCTCGGTCACGACGTCGTCCACCAGGGCGGCGACGAGCGCCTCCAGGCTGGGGAAGTGCCGGTAGAAGGTGGAGTACTTGACGCCGACCCGGGCGGTCACCGCACCGACCGTCAGGTCCGAGAACCCGAGTTCGCGCGCGGCGGCGAGCAAGGTCGCCCGGTCGGTGAGCGGCGGGCGCCCGGTGCGCCGTGCCGGTCTGCTCTCGGTCTCGGTCACGACCCGCATGCTACTGCTCGTGGTCCTCCTGGCGACAGGGTAGTTGCGCACGATCTGACGACTACGTGTGACCAGCGCCATTGATGGTTCGTTGAGCGGTCGCTCATTCGGCCGGACGGCCGTGCCCCGGTCTCGCAAAGCACCCCGGCGATGACGCAGCGTCACCACGCTCCCGGCGCCGCGGCGACGATCCGGCCGAGCGCGGCCAGGCTCGGGGTCCCGCGATCCCAGTACGCCCCGTGCGCCGCGGCGGGCTCGGACTCGTCGACCGCGGTCGCCGGGTCGTCGGGGCCGGGCAGCAGCGGGCCCGGCGCCGAGGCGAACACCCGCGCCCCGAACGACGGCACGGACGGGTCCGCGCCGTGCGCGAGCGCCGGCGGCGCGAGCGCCCGCGACGTGGCGAACAGGTCGGCACCCGGGACACGGGAGATCGGGTCGTTGCCGGCGGTGGTGGCCCACACGTGACCGGGCGGCACGCCCAGCTCCGAGGCGTGCCGGGCGCCGGTCCCGGGGCTGCCCACGAACACCAGGTCGTCCGCGGCGAGACCCGGCTCCGCGGCGGCGTGGCCGGCCACGGTGGAGCCGTAGGAGTGCCCGACGACGGTCAGGTGCACCGGGCCGTCGTGCCCGGCCCGCAGCCCGGCCTGGAAGGCGCGCAGGTCCCCGGCCGCCCGCCGGGCGGGCCCGACCTCCGCGGCGGCGGCCAGGTCGGGCGGTGCGTCGTAGCCGGTCCACAGCACGGCCGCGACCGAGCTGCCCGGCGCCGCGGACCGGGCGGCGTCGCGGGTCGCCTCGACCCGGGCCAGGTCGGTGGCGACGCCGGCCCAGCCCGCCCCGGTCCCCGGCACGTGCGTGACGACGTGCGCGGCGCGCGTCGGGTCCCCGACCGCGAGCACCACCCGCCCGCCGGTGCCGCCGCGCTGCAGGCCCAGCAGCAGCGCCCCGCCGGCGTCGAGGCGGCGCCGGACCGCCTCCAGCCCGGCGACCGTGTCCGCGGCGCGCCGGGCGGCGGCCCCGGCCCCGGACGCGGCCAGGGTCCCGGACCAGGCGCGCAGCCGGGCCAGCTCGGCGTCGAGCAGGACGCGGTTGGCGCGGTCCCGCTCGGCGACGGGCACGCCGTCGGTGCCCCCGACCAGCTCCGGGCGGGTCCGCAGCAGCGCCTCCCGGGCGTCGGCGGGCAGCGCCGCCCACCAGGCCGCCACGTCGGCGGCCCCGGTCGTCGGCGCCGCCGCGGGCACGACGGACAGCGACCCCCGCCCCGCGACGGGGTGCAGCGCGCCGAGCGCGGCGGCGGCCTCGCGGTCGGACCGGGCGGCGTCGGCGACGGCGTCGTCCACGGCGTCGGCGAGGCGCACCAGGTCCGGCGCGAGCCGGGCGAGCGACGCCGCCCCCCGCAGCAGCGCGAGCGGGCGTCCGGCGACCGGGGCGACCGTGCCGCGCTCCAGGTCCACGACGAACTCCGGGTGCACCCCGAGCGCGGCGACCACCAGCCGGCGCTGGGCGTCGAGCACCTCGCCGGCGTGGCGTCCCAGCGCCTGCGCCGCGCGGGTGGCGGCACCGGCCTCGGTGCGCAGCCGTCGCACCAGCTCGGCGCGGTCGCGGGCCGCCGAGTCGGCGTCGGCGCCGGTCCAGCCCGCGGGGGCGGTGCGTTCCAGCTCGGCGGCCCGGTCGTCGAGCGCGCGCGACAGCCCGTCCCAGGCGCCCGCCCGGCGCAGCCAGGCCCCCGGGTCGGCGGCCACGAGCTCGGCGAGCCCGGGACCGGTGCTCACGCGGGACGTCCCGCGAGGGCCGCGGCCGCGGCGTCGTCGGCCGCGCGCCAGGCGGCGGCGCTCGCGCGCAGCGCCCCGGCGGCGCCGTCGGCGTGCGCGGCGTGCCCGCGGGTCGCGCGCACGGCCGCGTCCTCCCAGGCGACGGCGGCGGCGCCGGTGGCGAAGCCCGGCGCGGCCGGCCACGCCCCCCCCCCGGCCGCGTCGGCGAGCAGCGCGTCGGCGACCCGGTCGAGGGCGGCCGCCGCGCCGTCGAGCGCGTCCGGGTCGGTGCGCGCCGTCCCCGGTCCGGGCGGCGGGAGCGGTCGTCCTGCGTCGTGCACCGCGGCACCTCCGTCGTCGGGGGCGGGCCCGGCCGGCCCGCCCGCGCCGCCGAGTGTGCGGGGTCGCACGCCGCGGCACGGGCGATCCGCAGAACCCGCCGCGGTCGCTCTCGATCATGAGCCGCGCTCGTGAGACCATCCTCGCCCGGCGGGAGCAACGCGCCGGGACACGCGGTGTGTCCCGGTCGGGGGAGGAGCGTCGTGGTCGGCGTCCAGCGGGTGATGGCGGTGTCCACGCCTGCCGCGACCGTGCTCGGCTACCTGGCCGACCACGGGCACAGCGAGATCTGGGACCCCACCGTGCGTTCCTGCGTCCGGTCCGACGGGGGCGGCCCGGTCGCGGTCGGCGCCGCCTGGCACACCGTGTCGGTGTGGAGCGGGCGGGAGAGCGAGCTCGACCACACGCTGCGCGAGCTCGACGACCGCCGGGTGCTGTTCGTGGCGGAGAACCCGACCGTCACCGCGACCGAGGAGATCGTCGTCGAGCCCGCCGACGACGGGGGCTGCACGGTCAGCTTCCACGCCGAGGTGCGGCTCAAGGGGCTGCTGAAGCTCGCCGCCCCGTTCCTGCGCCGCGAGTTCGAGCGCCACGGCGACGAGCTGGAGCGCACGCTGCCCCCGGTGCTGGAACGCCTGCAGGGCCCGGCCCCGGCCCCGCCGCTGACCTGAGCCGCCCGCGGGTGCCGCGCCGGCTCAGCCGGAGCGCCAGAACCCCATCCGGCGGCTGATCTCCTCGCCCGCGGCGACGACCTCGGGGGTGATCCGCTCGATCCGCTCGGCGGGCAGCCGGTAGGCCGGCCCCGACACCGACAGCGCCGCGACGACCGCGCCGCCGTGGTCCAGCACCGGCGCGGCGACGGCGTTCAGCCCGGTCTCGAGCTCCTCCAGCGACCACGCGTAGCCGCTCTCGCGGACCCGGTCCAGCTCGTCGAGCAGGGCCCGCCGCCCGCGCGCCGGGACCGTGTCGGGCAGCTCCCCGCCGTCGTCGCCGACCAGGGCGGCGAGCAGCACCTTGCCGCTGGAGGTGTTGTGCATCGGGGTGATCCGGCCGAGCCAGTTGAACGTGGTGACCATCGACGGGCCACGCGCCTGGTCGACGTTGACGGCCCAGCCGCGGTCGGGGATGGCGATGTTGACCGTCTCGCCGAGCTGCCCGGCGAGGTCCTCGCACACCGGGTGGCCCTGGGTGGTGACCTCCAGCCGCTCGGCGACGCGGCCGGCCAGCGGGATCAGCCCGAACCCCAGGCGGTACTTCCCGCGCTCGCCGACCTGCTCGACCAGCCCGCGCTCCTCCAGGGCCCCGAGCAGCCGGAAGGCCGTCGACTTGTGCACGTCGAGCGCGGCGGCGAGCTCGCTGACCCCCGCCTCGCCCCGGTCGGCCATCAGCTCCAGGAGCATGATCGCCCGGTCGACCGACTGCACCCCGGTCTCCCGTCCGCGCACCGTGTTGCCCATGGCGCAACCCTATCGGCGGGGTTCCCGGCACGCCACGCGGCGGGCCGGAATGCGTCACCCCCACCGCGACCGGCCCGCGTGTGCCCGGGATTGCGCCGTCCCATCCCGGGCGCGATGCTGCCCGCCGTGCCGAGTCTCTACATCGACGGACGGTGGACCACCGGGTCCGCCGGAACCGCGCCGGTGATCAACCCCTTCGACGCCTCGACCGTGGCCGAGGTCGACCAGGCGGGCCCCGACGACGTCGACCGCGCCGTCGCCGCCGCCCGCCGGGCCTTCGACTCCGGGCCGTGGCGCGCGACGTCGGCCGGCGAGCGCGGGGCGCTGCTCGGGCGCATCGCCGACCTGCTCGTCCGGGACCGGGAGAAGATCGCGCGGCTGGAGACCCTCGACACCGGCAAGACGATCGCCGAGGGCCGCCAGGACGTCGACGACGTCACCGCCGTCTTCCGCTACTACGCCGGCCTGGCCGACAAGGACGCCGGGCGGGTCGTGGACACCGGCAACCCGGCCGTCGTCTCGCGGATCGTGCACGAGCCGGTCGGGGTGTGCGCCCTGATCACGCCGTGGAACTACCCGCTGCTGCAGCTGTCCTGGAAGGTGGCCCCGGCCATCGCCGCGGGCAACACCATGGTGATCAAGCCCAGCGAGGTCACCCCGCTGACGTCGGTCGTGCTCGTGGAGCTGTGCGAGGAGGTCGGCGTCCCCGCCGGGGTGGTCAACATCGTGCTCGGCGACGGCCCGTCGGTCGGCGCCCCGCTGACCGAGCACGCCGACGTCGACATGGTCAGCTTCACCGGCGGCCTCTCGACCGGCCAGACGATCATCCGGGCCTCGGCGGAGACGGTGAAGCGCACCGCCGTCGAGCTCGGCGGGAAGAACCCGAACATCGTCTTCGCCGACACCGACCTCGAGCTCGCCGTGGACTACGTGATGCTCGCGGTGTTCCTGCACTCCGGGCAGGTGTGCTCGGCCGGCGCCCGGCTCATCATCGAGGAGCCGATCGCCGACGCCGTCGTCGACGAGGTCGTGCGCCGCGCGCAGCTGATCCGCCTCGGCAACGGGCTCACCGACGGCGTCGAGGTCGGGCCGCTGGTGTCCGAGGCGCACCGCGCCAAGATCGAGGACTTCGTCGCCGCCGCCCGCGCCGAGGGCGCGACGATCCGCTGCGGCGGCGCGCGCCCGGACGACCCGGAGCTGGCGAAGGGCTACTTCTACCTGCCGACGGTCATCACCGACCTCGAGCCGGGCTCGCGGCTGATCCGCGAGGAGACCTTCGGCCCGCTGCTGACCGTCGAGCGGTTCAGCACCGAGGAGGAGGCGGTCCGGCTCGGCAACGACACCGAGTACGGCCTGGCCGGCGCGGTGTTCACCGCCGACATGGGCCGTGCGAACCGGGTCGCGAACGCGCTGCGCCACGGCACCGTCTGGATCAACGACTTCCACCCGTACTTCCCGGGCGCGGAGTGGGGCGGCATGGGCCGCTCCGGCAACGGCCGCGAGCTCGGTCCCACCGGCCTGGCGGAGTACCAGGAGATCAAGCACGTCTGGACCAACACCGAGCCGGCGCCCCAGCGGTGGTTCGCGGGTGGCTGACGCGTCCATCATTGCGCGACGAACGCGTCCCCGCCCACAGAGTCCTGGAGGCCCCGCATGACCGGTCCGGATCCGACGCGGCAGCAGCCGGCCACCGGCGACGGTGACGGGGGAGGGCTGGCCGAGTTCGGCTACAGCCAGACCCTCGACCGCAGCATCGGCAAGTTCGCCAGCTTCGCGGCGGGCATCAGCTACATCTCCATCCTGACCGGCACGTTCCAGCTGTTCTACTTCGGTTTCGGCACCGGGGGCGCGGCCTACTGGTGGTCGTGGCCGATGGTGTTCGCCGGGCAGTTCATGGTGGCGCTGTCCTTCGCCGAGCTCGCCGGCCGCTACCCGGTCGCGGGGTCGGTCTACAACTGGTCCAAGCGCCTCGCCGGGCCGACGGTCTCCTGGCTGGCCGGCTGGATGATGTTCACCGCCTCGGTGGTGTCGCTGTCGGCGGTGGCGCTGGCCGCCCAGCTGACGTTCCCGCAGATCTGGTCGGGCTTCCAGCTGATCGGCGACGCCGCCGACGCGTCCGACGCCGCGGTCAACGGCGTGCTGCTCGGCGCGATCCTCATCGTGCTCACCACCGTGATCAACGCGATCGGCGTCAAGCTGATGGCGCGGATCAACTCGACCGGCGTGTTCATCGAGCTGATCGCGGCCGTCGTCATCGTGGTCGCGCTGCTGCTGAGCATCCGCAACCCGGTCTCGGTGCTGTTCGAGACGCCGGCGCCCGCGGCGGGCGGGGGCGGCTACTTCGGCACGTTCCTCGTCGCCGCGCTCGCCTCGGCCTACGTCATGTACGGCTTCGACACGGCCAGCTCGCTCGGCGAGGAGACCGTGGACCCGCGCCGCACCGCCCCGGCGGCCATTCTGCGCGCGGTCGTCGCGTCGTTCGTGCTGGGCGGGCTGATCCTGCTCGGCATCATCCTGGCCGCGCCGGACCTGGCCGACCCGCGCCTGGGCACCAAGGACGGCGGCGGGCAGCTCGTGCTGCTGCAGGTCGCGGGCGGCACGATCGGCCGGGTCTTCCTGATCACGATCAGCATCGCGGTCATCGTCTGCCTGCTGGCGGTGCACACCGCGGCGATCCGCCTGATGTTCGCGATGGCCCGCGACAACGCCCTGCCGGCCGGGTCCGTGCTGGCCCGGATCGACCCGAAGCACAAGACGCCGGTCGTCCCGGCGATCGTCGTCGGCGTCGTGGCGATCCTGATCCTGCTCGCCAACGTCGGCGTGCCGGAGGTGTTCACCGCGGTCACCAGCGTGGCGATCATCATGATCTACATCGCGTACCTGCTGGTCACGGTGCCGATGCTGGTGCGACGGCTGCGCGGCGAGTGGCCCGACGACGGTCAGAAGGGGTACTTCTCCCTGGGGCGCCTGGGGCTGCCGGTCAACGTGCTGGCGGTGCTGTGGGGCGCGGCGATGGCGCTGAACCTGGCCTGGCCCCGCGAGGAGGTCTACGGCACCGGGTGGCTGCGCTTCATCGCGTTCCTGTTCATCGGCGTCGTCGCGCTCGCCGGGCTGGCCTGGTTCCGGCTGCGCGGCCGCCACCAGCTCGGGTGCCTGCCCGAGCACCGGGCCCGGGAGATCGAGCAGGGAATGGGAGAGAACGCATGAGCGACCGGTTCGACTACGTCGTCGTCGGGGGCGGTTCCGCCGGCTGCGCCGTCGCCGCGCGCCTGTCGGAGGACCCCCAGGTGCGGGTGCTGCTGCTGGAGGCGGGCCCGTCCGACGTCGGCGATCCCGCCATCCTGGTGCTGTCGGAGTGGATGAAGCTGCTCGACTCCGGCTACGACTGGGACTACCCGATCGAGCCGCAGGAGCGCGGCAACTCCCACATGCGCCACGCGCGGGCCAAGGTGCTGGGCGGGTGCGGCTCGCACAACTCGTGCATCGCGTTCTGGACCCCCCGCGAGGACCTCGACGAGTGGGCCGCGATGGGCCTGACCGGCTGGTCCGCCGACGAGTGCTGGCCGCTGATCCGGCGCCTGGAGACCAACGACGGCGAGTGGGACGGCCACGGCCGCTCCGGCCCGGTCAACCTCATGCAGATCCCGGCGAACGACCCGTGCGGCGACGCCGTGCTGGCCGCCGCCGCCGAGGTGGGCATGCCCACCGTGCGGTTCAACGAGGGCCGCACCGTCACCGACGGCGCCGGGTACTTCCAGATCAACTCCTTCCCCGACGGCACCCGCGCGTCGGCGTCGGTGTCCTACCTGCACCCGATCCTGTCCTCGCGCCCGAACCTGGAGGTGCGCACCGACTGCTGGGCCTCGCAGGTGCTCTTCGACGGCACCCGCGCCACCGGCGTCGAGTACCAGCGGGGGATCGGGCCGGGCCGCGAGACCGTGCACGCCGACCGGGAGGTGATCCTCTCCGCGGGCGCCATCGACACCCCGAAGCTGCTGATGCTGTCGGGCATCGGCCCGGCCGCGCACCTGCGCGAGTTCGGCATCGAGGTCCGCTCGGACCTGCCGGGCGTCGGGTCCAACCTGGACGACCACGTCGAGGGGCTGGTCTTCTGGGAGGCCGCGAAGCCGATGGTCACCGAGTCCACCCAGTGGTGGGAGATCGGGCTGTTCCACCGCACCGACCCCGGCCTGGACCGGCCGGACCTGATGATGCACTACGGCTCGGTGCCGTTCGACATGAACACGCTGCGCTGGGGCTACCCGACCACCGACAACGGCTTCTGCCTCACCCCGAACGTCACCCGCGGGCGCTCCCGGGGCACCGTGCGGCTGCGCACCCGCGACTTCCGCGACCGCGCGAAGGTCGACCCGCGCTACTTCACCGACCCCGAGGGCCACGACATGCGGGTGATGACCGAGGGGATCCGGCTGGCCCGGCGGATCGCCGAGCAGCCCGCGCTCAAGGAGTGGATCGCCGCGGAGCTGGCACCCGGCCCGGACGCCGTCACCGACGACGACCTGGCCGACTACATCATGAAGACCCACAACACCGTCTACCACCCGGCGTGCACGGCGCGGATGGGTCCCGACGGCGACCCGGACGCCGTGCTCGACCCGCAGCTTCGGGTGCGCGGGGTGCAGAACCTGCGCGTCGCGGACGGGTCGGCGATGCCGTTCCTGCCGGCGATCAACCCGAACATCACCACCATGATGATCGGGGAGAAGTGCTCGGACCTGGTGCGGGCCGCACACTCCTGAGCGCTCAGCCCTGCGGCGCGACCCCGACCTCGACGTGGAGCGGGGTGTCGGCCACCGAGAACCCCAGGTGCAGCACGTAGCTGCCCGGCTCGGTGGCCCACGCCCCGCCCGCGCGGTACCGGAACGCCCGGCGGGGGACGGGCACGGTGACCGTCACCGGGCCGGGTGCGGCGTCGACGACGGCCCAGCCGGCCAGCCACCGCACCGGCCGCTCGACCGCGCCGCCGTCGCGCGACAGGTAGGCCTGCACGACCTGGCGGCCGGGCCGGGTGCCGGTGTTGGTGAGCGTCACGGCGACCTCGACGCCGTCCGCCGACGCCCGCCCGGTGCGGGCGTCGTCGAGGGTCCAGCTCGTGTACCCCAGCCCGTGCCCGAACGGGTACGCCGGCGTCTCGCCGCGGCGCAGCCAGTTCCGGTACCCGACGTGGACGCCCTCGTCGTAGGTGAGCGTGCCGCCCCCGGGCACCCCGGACAGCACCGAGCGCTCCCCGCCGGTGGCGGGCCAGGTGGTCGGCAGGCGCCCGCCGGGCTCGGCGACGCCGAGCAGGACGTCCGCGACGGCCTCGCCGAACCGCTCGCCGCCGAACCAGCCCAGCAGCACCGCGGCGACCTCGTCGCGCCACGGCAGCAGCACCGGCGCGCCGGAGTTCACGACGACCACGGTGCGCGGGTTGGCCGCGGCGACCGCGCGCACCAGGGCGTCCTGGTGGCCGGGCAGGGCCAGCGAGGTCCGGTCGAAACCCTCGCTCTCGATCCGGTCGCTGGTCCCGACCACGACGACGGCCACGTCGGACCCGGCCGCCAGCTCGGCCGCGGCGGCGACCTCGGCCTCCGGGTCGGCGACGACCGTCTCCTCCCCGACGGTCACCGCGAACAGTGCCATCCCGGCCTCGCCGCCGGACGGGCGGAAGCGCAGCCGCAGCTCGACCGGGCCGTCGGTGGTGATCTCCGCGGTCACCGACGGCGCCTCGAAGATCGCCGCACCCGGGCCCTCGTCGCCGGTGAGGACGGCGTCGGTGTCGAGCACGGCGGCGTCGCCCGCGGTGAGCTCCACGTGCCCGACGGCGGCGGCCCCGACGCGGTGCACACCCGGGGGCGGACTCCAGCGCACGGCGACCTCGAGGTGGTGGGCGCCCTCGGGGATCTCGGCACCCATCCAGATCAGCGACGCCGCCCGCCGGTCCTCGGCGCGCAGCTCGGCGCCGTCGGCGTCGCGGAACACGGCCCGCAGCCCCGGCCCGCCGGTCACCGGGTTGGTGATCTCCGCCGGGTCGAAGGGCTGCACACCGGCCGCGACCTGCGCGCCCAGGCGGTGCCGCACCCGGTCGGCGCCCAGCGCGGTCCGCAACCCCTCCAGCGGGGAGACGACCGCGGCCGGCCGGACGGTCGCGCTGCCGCCGCCCTGGGTGCGGGCGAGCACGGCGTTGTGGCCGAGCACCGCGACCGTCCCGAGGGTCGCGGGGTCCCAGGGCAGCTCGCCGGTGTTGCGGACCAGGACGCTGCCCGCGGCGGCGAGCTCCCGCGCGACGGCCGTGCCGTCCTCGCCCGGCGGTGCCCCCGCGGTCACGCCACCGGCGCCGTCGAGCGCCCCGACCCGCGCCGCCAGGCGCAGCACCCGGCGCAGCTTGCCGTCGACGACGGACTCCGCGACGCGGCCCGCCCGCACGGCCTCGACCAGCCGGCCGCCCCAGGCGCCCACCGGCCCGGGCATGACGAGGTGCTGCTCGGCGCGGGCCGCCGCGTCGGTGGTGCGCACCGCGCCCCAGTCCGACACCACCGGCCCGTCGAAGCCCCACTCGCCGCACAGCGGCTCGGCGAGCAGCCCGTTCTCGCTCATCGTGGTGCCGTTGACGGCGTTGTAGGCCGACATCACCGCCCACGCCCCGGCCCGGGTGACGGCCGGCTCGAACGCGGCCAGGTACAGCTCGTGCAGGGCGCGCTCGCCGACGCGGTTGTCGACGGTGAAGCGCTCGCTCTCCGCGTCGTTGGCGACGTAGTGCTTCGGCGTGGCGGCCACCCCGTGCGCCTGCACGCCCTCGACGTAGGCCGCGGCGAGCTCGCCGGTCAGCAGCGGGTCCTCCGACAGCGCCTCGAAGTGCCGGCCGCCGAACGGGGTGCGGTGCAGGTTGATCGTCGGCCCGAGCACGACGTCGGCGTGCCGGCGCCGGGCCTCGGCGCCGAGGGCGGAGCCGTAGCGCCGCGCGGCGGCCGGGTCCCAGGTCGCGCCGAGCGCGGTGGCCGACGGCAGCGACAGTGACGGGTCGCGCTCGTCGAAGCTCTCCCCGCGCACGCCCGACGGGCCGTCGGACAGCACCATCCGGCGCAGCCCGATCGCCGGCTCGGCCGGGGTGGACCAGAAGTCGGCACCGGTCAGCAGCCGGACCTTGCGCTCCAGGTCGAGCCGCGCGATGAGCGTGGTGAGCAGGTCCTCGTCGACGGGTGCCATGGCGCCACCGTAGGCGCCGCCCCCTCGGCGCCGGTCGCCCGCGACGGCGCGGAACCGGTCACCGGGCGGGCGTGTCCGCGTCGTCGCCGTGGGGGAGCAGCGCGGACGGCAGCTCCCGCGCCGCCTCGACCAGGCTCGGCCCGTACCAGGTCAGCAGCCGGCCGCTGACCAGCGCGGACGGTGCGCCGAAGGCCTCGGGACCGTCGTCGGCGGTGAACAGGTAGGGCTCGTCGGGGAGCACGACGAGGTCGTGCGCGGGCAGGTCGGCGGGGTCGAACCGCGGATAGCGCTCGGGTGAGCCGTCGAGGACGTTGTCGACGCCCAGCCGCTCCAGCACCGCGCCGGTGAACGTGTCGGACCCGACCGCCATCCACGGCCGGCGCCAGATCGGGACGACCGCGCGTCGTCGCGGCGCGGCCGGGCGCAGCGCCGCCCACAGCGCGCGGGCCTCGCCCAGCCAGTCCGGCTCGCCGAGCCCGCAGGCCGCGAGCAGCCGTCCGAGCGAGTCGAGCCCGCCGTCGATGTCGCGGATGTCGGTCACGTACACCGCGAGCCCGGCGGCGCGCAGCGCGTCGAGGTCGGGGGGCCGGTTCTCCTCCTGGTTGGCGACGACCAGGTCCGGCGCGAGCGCGACGATCCGCTCGACGTCGGGGTTCTTGGTGCCCCGCACCCGCTCGGCGGCCAGGTCGGCGGGATGGGTGCACCAGTCCGTCGCGCCGACGACGATGCCCGGCGCGCTCGCCTCCAGCGCCTCGGTCAGCGACGGCACGATCGACACCACCCGCCGGACGCTCGCGGGGACGGCCACCTCGCGGCCCTCGTCGTCGGTCACGGTGCTCGGCACGCGAGCACGGTAACCCCGGCCGCGCCGGGCCGGCTCACCCGCCGTGGGCCAGCCAGCGCGGCCCGTGCGCGGCGACGAACGCGCGCAGCTCGCGCACCGGGGCCGTCGGGTGCGGGTCCGCCGCGTGCACCATCCCCAGCGTCCGCACCGTGTGCGGACGGCGCACCGGCACCTGCACCACCCCTGGCACGTCCGGGCCGACCGGCAGCAGCGCGACGCCGAGACCCGCGCCGACCAGCCCGCGCAGCGTGGCCGTCTCGCCGCCCTCGAAGGCCCGGCGCGGGCGGAACCCGGCCTGCGCGCACCAGGACTCCACCACCCCCTGCAGGCCGTAGCCGCGCGCGAACAGCAGGAACGGGTCGTCGGCGACCTCGGCGAGATCCGCCGCGGCCGCCCCGGCCAGCCGGTGCCCCGACGGCACCGCCAGCCGCAGCTCCTCCTCGGCCAGCGGGGTCGCGACGAGCCCCGGCTCGTCGGGCAGGGGGGAGGTCAGCGCCAGGTCCACGGTGCCCTGCCGGACCCGCGACAGCAGCTCGGCGTGCGGGACCTGCACCAGCTCGATCCGTACCCGCGGGTGCCGCTCCCGGTAGCCGCGCAGCAGCCCCGGCACCGCGGCGGTGCCGAGCGTGCCGAGGAACCCCAGCGCGACGCGGCCGGTCGCGGGGTCGGCGTCGCCGGTCAGCTCCGCGACGCCGGCGGCCAGCTCCGCCAGCGCCGCCTCGGCCCGGGGCAGCAGGGTGCGCCCCGCCGCGGTCAGGCGCAGCCCGCGCCCGGCCCGCCGGAACAGGGCGACGCCGAGCTCGCCCTCCAGCCGGGCGATCGCGCGGGACAGGGTGGGCTGCGGGACGCCGATCCGCTCGGCCGCACGGGTCAGGTGCCCGTCGCGCGCGACCGCCACGAACCGGTGCAGCGCCGGCGCCAACGACTCATGCATGAATGCAGAATATGCCGACGAACGATGCATTGGACGCATCGCCCTGGGCCCGCCTACGGTCGTGTGCGATGACAACGACCGAGCGTCCCGCCGCCCCGCCCGCCGTCCGGGCCGCGCCCCCGCACGAGCGGGGCACGCCGGGCTACCGGCGGCTCGGGATCGCGCTGTGGCTCTCCGGGCTGGCGACGTTCGTGCTGGTCTACAGCGTGCAGGGGCTGCTGCCGACGCTCGCGGCGGAGTTCGGCGTCCCGTCCTCGACGGCCAGCCTCGTGCTCTCCGCGACCACCGGCACGCTCGCGCTCGCGGTGCTGCCGCTCTCGGCGGTCACCGAGGCATGGGGCCGGACCCGGGTGATGACGTGGGCACTGGGGGCGTCGGCGGTGCTGGCGCTGCTCGCCCCGCTCGCGCCGACCTTCGAGACGCTCGTCGTCGTCCGCGGGCTGCAGGGCGTCGCGCTCGCCGCGCTGCCCGCGCTGTCCATGGCGCACCTGACGCACGAGGTCGCGCCGCGCCACCTCGGCGGCGCGGTCGGGCTGCTGATCGCGGGCAACACCCTCGGCGGCCTGTCCGGGCGGCTCGTCGCCGGCTGGGTGGCCGAGCTCGGCGGCTGGCGGGGCGGGCTCGCCGCCGTCGGTCTCGTGTCGGTCGCCGCGACCGTCGCGTTCCGGCTGCTGCTGCCGCCGGCGACGGCACCGGCGCCGTCGCGCACCCGGCTGCGCGACCTCGGCGGCCCGCTGCGCCGCCACCTCACCGACCGCGGGCTGCTGTGCCTGTTCGGGATCGCGTTCCTGCTGATGGGCGCGTTCGTGACGGTCTACAACTACCTCGGGTTCCGGCTGCTGGCCCCGCCGTTCTCGCTGCCCGGCACGCTCGTCGGGCTGGTCTTCCTCGGCTACCTCGCCGGCAGCTGGGCCTCGACCGGCGCGGGCCGGCTGGGGGACCGGTTCGGCCGCCGTCCTGTGCTCTGGACGGCGACCCTGCTCGCCGTCGCCGGGATCTGGGTGACGCTGCCCGACCTGCTGGTCACCACCCTGGTCGGGCTGCTCATGGTGACCGTCGGCTTCTTCGGTGCGCACTCGGTCGCGAGCTCCTGGGTCGGGCGCCGCTCGGCGATGCTGCCCGGCGCGGTGCCGGCCCAGGCGTCGTCGCTCTACCTGGTCGGCTACTACGCCGGGTCGAGCATCGGCGGTGCCGCCGGTGGCGTCGCCTACGACCACGGCGGCTGGGCCGGGGTGACCGGCTACGTGAGCGCGCTGCTGCTGGGGGCCCTGGCGCTCGCCCTCGTCCTGCGCCGCACCCCCGCCCCGGCCTGACGCGGCCGGCCCGGCTCAGCCGACGGTGACGAGCGTGACCACGAGCCCGACCAGCACCAGGGCCGCCAGCACGAGCAGGACGGCCGCCAGCCCCCGGCGCCGGTCCGCCGAGTGCGACTCGTCGCTCTCGACCTCGGCGATCGTGCTGTCCAGCGCGTGCGAGCCGGTCGCCGCGGCGGGGTCGCGGTGCGCGGGGTCGTCGCCGCCGGTGGGCAGCTCGCGGGTCCGGGCGGGCGGGACGGGCGGTGCCCCGACCGCGGCCCGCAGCGCCGCCGCGAGGGCGGCCGCGTCGCGCGGACGGTGCGCGGGGTCCTTCGCCAGCGTGCGCAGGAGCACCGCGTCCAGGGCCGGCGGGATCCCGGCCCGCAGCGTCGACGGACGCGGCGGGGTCGCGCGCAGGTGCGCCATCACCACGGCGAACGGATCCGGGTCGGTGAACGGCGGACGCCCGGTCAGCGCCGTGAACAGGCAGCAGGCGAGGGAGTAGAGGTCCGCGCGGCCGTCGAGCCGGCCGGTGTCGCGGCCCTGCTCGGGGGCCAGGTACAGCGGCGTGCCGATCACGTGACCGGTACGGGTGCGCCCCGCGCCCTCCCCGAGACGGGCGATGCCGAAGTCGGTGACGACGACCGCGCCGTCGGGCCGCAGGATGATGTTGCCCGGGGTGACGTCGCGGTGCACGACCCCGGCCGCGTGGGCCGCGCCGAGCGCGTCGCAGACCGCGACGGCGACCCGGACGGCCTCGGCGACGTCGAGCGGGCCGGACCGGTCCACCCGCTGCGCGAGCGTGTCGCCCTCGACGTAGGACATCACGACGTAGGCGGCGCCGCCGCTCTCCCCGGCGTCGTGCACGGTGACGACACCGGGGTGGTCGATCGCGGCCGCGGCCCGGGCCTCGTCGCGCAGCCGTGCGACGTCGTCCGGCTCGCCGGAGCCCCGCATCAGCTTGACCGCCACCGGCCGGCCCAGCTCCCGGTCGTGCGCCAGGTGGACCTGGGACATGCCACCCTCGCCGAGCAGGCTGCGCAGCTCGTAGCGCCCGCCGAGCACGGAGCCCTCCGACGGGATCTCGTCGGTGCGGTCCGGGTCGGGCAGGGCCGCCGTGCCGCTCATGACGCCGGCAGGTCGCGCCGGGTGCTCTCCGGGTGGCCCGCGCCGATCAGCTCGTCGAACAGGTACCCGTAGTCGACCATCGCCTGCCGCAGCTGCTCGGTGTCGGCGTCGGACTCGGCGACGGCGACGGCGTGCGCCGCCCGGTAGTGGCCGACCAGGTCGGGATGGTCCACCGACACCATCGCCTCGCGCTCGGAGAAGTGCTCCACCGGGAACCCGCGCCGGCGCAGCACCTGCTGGATCAGCAGGTCGGTGTCGCGCAGCCCGGTACGCGGGGTCCGCACGAAGGAGTTCTGGGCCTGCTGGAACTGCACGACGAGCTGTTCGCGCTCGTCGGCGTCCAGCTCGCGCACGTCGAGCTCGCGCCGCCGCCGCAGGCGCTGACGCAGCTCGTCCTCGCCCTGGGCCCTGCCGCCCGCGACCCCGAGCACGTGGTCGTACTCGGGCCCGAAGTGCCGCTTCAGCGCGGCCGTCCGGCGGCGCCCCCGCACCCGCGACGCGACCAGCAGCACGGCGCCCAGGACGATCAGCACGACGACCGCGACCACGACCCACATCAGGACGTCCGGTGACACAGGAACCCCCCTCGGTTCGTCCGTACCTCTTCGTCGACCCCTTCGTTGCAGCATGCCCCGCGGGGCGGCGACGCGCCGTGACCGGCGATCGGTTCCCTCCCAATGGAGGCGTGCCACGCGCGACCCCGACGACCGCTGGTCCGCCCGGGCCACCGTCAACCCGGCGCGCCGGGAGCGACTGGGCCGTCCGGGTGGAGATGCGGGTGCGGTGACGGGCCCGGGTGTCCGGTTCGTCACCCTCACGGCCCAGTGGCCCCGGCGACCGGCGCACACCGCGGTCTGCCACGGTGGAGTCATCCCCAGCAGCCGACACACCCCGGGAGGACACCGATGCGGAAGGCCGGACGCAGGATCTCCAAGGCCGCCGAGTCGTTCGTCGAGGCCATCGGCATCATCGGCGGCTGGAACCGCGGCCGCCGCCGGAGCCGCACCCGGCGCTGACCCGGCGCCGGCGACCGGGCGGCCGTGGCCCGCCCGGATCATTAGCTCGTGGTAAGCATCTTCCGACCGTTTCCTCCGGGACGCCAGGAGTGCCCACGTGACCGACGCCGCGCGCGACACCGACCGTCCCCCGGCGGGCCCGGTGGGCGAGGACCCGCTGCCCCGGCGGGTGGCGGTCTTCGCCGTCGTCGGCCTGGCGCTGCTGATGTTCTCGCTGGACCAGACCTCGGTCGCGACGGCGCTGACCACGATCGGCGGCGACCTGGGCGCCGACCTCGCCTGGGCCGGCTGGGTGGTGACGATCGCCGCCGTCGGCCAGATCCTCGCCCTGCCGCTGGGCGGGTGGCTCTCGGACCGCTTCGGCGGGCGACGCATGTTCCTCGCCGGGGTCGCCGCGTTCACCGTGATGTCCGGGCTGAGCGCGGTGAGCCCGTCGATCGGGGTGCTGATCGCCTGCCGGTTCGTGCAGGGACTGGCCGGCGGGGTGATGCTGCCCGCCGCGAACGGTGTGGTCGCCCACCAGTTCGGCCGCGACCGCGACCGTGCGCTCGCGCTGTTCACCAGCGTCTTCCCGATCGGGGCCATCCTGGGCCCGCTCGTCGGCGGCCTGGTGCTGACCACGTGGAGCTGGCACGGGATCTTCCTGCTCAACGTCCCGCTCGGGATCGTGCTGGTGGTCGCGGGGCTGGCGCTGGTCGACGACCCGCCGCACCGGCGTACCGGGCGGGTCGACGGCGCCGGGATCGCGCTGCTCGTGCTCACCCTGCTCGCGACCATGGTGACGGTGACCCGTCTCGGCTCGCCCGCGGACGGGCCGGTGTGGACCGTGCTCGCCGGTGCCCTCGCGCTGGGTGCGGGCGCGGCGTTCGTGCGGCACGCCCGCCGCCGGCCGGACGCGGTGGTCCCGGTGCGCCTGCTCGCCGGGCGCGGTCTGGGGATCATGAACACGACCAACGTCGTGTTCGGCGCGGTGGTGATCGGCTTCTCCGCGACGCTGCCGCTCTACGCGCAGGTCCGCTACGACCTGTCCGCGTTCGCCGCGGGGGCGCTGCTCACCGGGCGCGCGGTCGGCACCATCGTCACCTCGCCGGTCGCCGTCGCGCTGCTGCGCCGCCTCGGGTTCCGCCCGCTGCTGCTCGGCGGGCTGGTCGCCGTCGTCGGCGGGCTCGTGATCACCGCCGTCGCCCCGCCGGTGGCCGAGCCCACGGTGTGGCTGCTCGCCGGGTCCACCCTGCTCGGGCTCGGCACCGGGCTGTGCGGGCCCGCCGCCAACAACGCGGGCATGCACCTGGTGCCCGACGACGTCGCCGCGGTCTCCGGGCTGCGGATCATGTTCCGCCAGATGGGCGGGATCGCCGCGGTCTCGGTGCTGACGGCCGCGGTCACCGCGGCCGACGACCCGGGACTGGCGGCGGGCGTCGCGTACGGCGTGCTGGCCGCGCTGCTCGCCGCGGTCGGGGTGCTGGCCGCGCGGATCCCGAACCGGCGCGGCCGCTGGTGACACGGGCGGGCCGGGCGCCCGCGCGCCCGGCCCGCCGTACCGCTCAGGTCCCCGGTATCACATGTTGCGCCGGTACTGGCCGCCGACCTCGAAGAAGGCGGTCGTGAGCTGGCCGAGCGAGCACACCCGCGCGGCCCTCATCAGCTCGTCGAACACGTTGCCGTCGCCGGTCGCGACGTCCTGCAGCCGGCGCAGCGCCTGCTCGGCCTCGGTGCGGTGGCGGGACTGGAAGTCCGCCAGGCGGTCGAGCTGCGACTGCTTCTCGGCCTCGGTGGCGCGGGCCAGCTCGATCTCCTGGTGCCCGTCGCCGTCGTCGTCGGGCTTGGTGAAGGTGTTGACGCCGACGATCGGCAGCTCACCGGTGTGCTTGCGGTGCTCGTAGAGCATCGACTCGTCCTGGATCTTGCCGCGCTGGTAGCCGGTCTCCATCGCGCCCAGCACGCCGCCGCGCTCGGCGATCGACTCGAACTCGCGCAGCACGGCCTCCTCGACGAGGTCGGTGAGCTCGTCGACGACGAACGAGCCCTGCAGCGGGTTCTCGTTGAGCGAGAGGCCCCACTCCTTGTTGATGATCATCTGGATGGCCATCGCGCGGCGCACCGACTCCTGCGTCGGGGTGGTGACGGCCTCGTCGTAGGCGTTGGTGTGCAGCGAGTTCGCGTTGTCGTAGAGCGCGCACAGCGCCTGCAGGGTGGTGCGGATGTCGTTGAAGTTCATCTCCTGCGCGTGCAGGGACCGCCCCGAGGTCTGGACGTGGTACTTCAGCTTCTGCGAGCGCTCGTTGGCGCCGTAGCGCTCCCGCATCGCGACCGCCCAGATCCGGCGGGCCACCCGGCCGATCACCGTGTACTCGGCGTCCATGCCGTTGGAGAAGAAGAACGACAGGTTCGGGGCGAAGTCGTCGACGTCCATCCCGCGCGCCAGGTAGCTCTCGACGAAGGTGAACCCGTTGGCGAGGGTGAACGCGAGCTGGCTGATCGGGTTCGCCCCGGCCTCGGCGATGTGGTAGCCGGAGATCGAGACGGAGTAGAAGTTGCGCACCTGGTGCGCGATGAACCACTCCTGGATGTCGGCCATCATCCGCAGCGAGAACTCGGTGGAGAAGATGCAGGTGTTCTGGCCCTGGTCCTCCTTGAGGATGTCGGCCTGCACCGTGCCGCGCACGTTCGCCAGCGCGTAGGCGACGACCTCCTCGCGCTCGGCGTCGTCGGGCTCGCGGTCGTGCTCGTCGCGGAAGCGCCCGAGCTGCTGGTCGATCGCGGTGTTGAGGAAGTACGCGAGGATCGTCGGCGCCGGGCCGTTGATCGTCATCGAGACCGAGGTCGTCGGCGAGCAGAGGTCGAAGCCGTCGTAGAGGGCCTTCAGGTCGTCGAGCGTGGCGATCGAGACGCCCGAGGTGCCGACCTTGCCGTAGATGTCCGGACGGGTGTCCGGGTCGTGGCCGTAGAGGGTGACCGAGTCGAACGCGGTCGAGAGCCGCTTGGCCTCCGAGCTCTCCGAGAGGTATTTGAAGCGGCGGTTGGTGCGGAACGGGTCGCCCTCACCGGCGAACATCCGGGCCGGGTCCTCGCCCTCGCGCTTGAACGGGAACACGCCCGCGGTGAACGGGAAGTACCCGGGCAGGTTCTCCCGGCGCAGGAAGCGCAGCAGCTGCGCGTGGTCGTCGTGGGAGGGCAGCGCGACCCGGCGGACCTTGTTGCCCGACAGCGTCTCGCGGGTCAGCTTCGTGCGGAACTCCTTGTCCCGCACGGTGTAGACGTACTCGTCGCCGGAGTAGTCCTCGACCCGCGACGGCCACTGCTCCAGCAGCTCGGCCGAGGACGCCGGGACCTGCTTCTCGGCCTTCGCGAGCGCCTCGGCCAGGTCGTCGCCGCCGACCAGCTCGGCCGCGGTGCGCAGGTGCTGCGCGGTGCGCGCCGCCTGCGCGTGGGACTCGGTGTCGGCGTGGTAGCCGCGCACCGCGTCGGCGATCTCGGCGAGGTAGCGGACCCGCTCCGGCGGGATGACGGCCGCGTAGTCGCTGGAGGTCTTGGTGTCGACGCGGGGGAGCCGGCCCTCCCCGACGGTCAGCCCGTCCCCGGCGAGCAGGTCGCGCAGGTGCTGGTAGAGCGCGGTGACGCCGTCGTCGTTGAACGTGGCGGCCGAGGTGCCGTAGACCGGCATGTCCTCCCAGCTCGCGCCGAAGTCCTCGCGGTTGCGCACGAGCTGGCGGCCGACGTCGCGACGCGCGTCCTCGGCGCCGCGGCGCTCGAACTTGTTGATCGCCACGACCTCGGCGAAGTCCAGCATGTCGATCTTCTCGAGCTGCGACGCGGCGCCGAACTCCGGCGTCATCACGTACAGCGAGTGGTCGACGAACGGGACGATGCCGGCGTCGCCCTGGCCGATGCCCGGGGTCTCGACGACCACCAGGTCGAACCCGGCGGCCTTGAGCACCGCGATGGTGTCGCCGAGCCGCTCGGGCAGCGAGCCGCCGTCGTTGCCGCGGGTGGCGAGGCTGCGGAAGAACACCCGGTCCCCGCTCAGGGCGTTCATCCGGATCCGGTCGCCGAGCAGCGCGCCGCCGCCCTTGCGCCGGGTCGGGTCGACGGCGAGCACCGCGATGCGGAGCTTGTCCTCCTGGTCGAGCCGGAAGCGGCGGACCAGCTCGTCGGTCAGCGAGGACTTGCCGGAGCCGCCGGTGCCGGTGATGCCGAGGACCGGCACCGGACGCTCGGACCCGGCGATCCGCTCGCGGACCTCGTCGGGGAGCCGCCCGGCCTCCGCCAGGGTCAGCGCACGGGCCAGGGTCGCGCTCTCGCCGGAGAACACCCCGTCGTAGGACGACGGGGGCTGCGCCGCGAGGTCGGTGTCGCACTCGCGGATCATGATGTTGATCATCCCGGGCAGGCCGAGCCGCTGGCCGTCCTCGGGGGAGAAGATGCGCGCGACGCCGCGCGAGTGCAGCAGCTCGATCTCCTCGGGGACGATCACGCCGCCGCCCCCGCCGTAGACCCTGATGTGGCCCGCGCCGCGCTCGCGCAGCAGCTCGACCAGGTAGGAGAAGTACTCGACGTGCCCGCCCTGGTAGGAGGAGATGGCGACGCCCTGCACGTCCTCCTGGATCGCGGCGGTCACGACCTCGTCCACGGAGCGGTTGTGCCCCAGGTGGATCACCTCGGCGCCCTGCTTCTGCAGGATGCGCCGCATGATGTTGATGGCGGCGTCGTGCCCGTCGAACAGGCTGGCGGCGGTCACGAACCGGACCGGGTGCGTGGGGACGTGCAGCTCGGTGTTCTCCGGCGTGCTCATCGACGACGATCCTCCTGCCGGGCGGACGGCGGTGTCCCGGCCGTTTTAGTTTGACATCCTAGTATCGGACGTACAAGGAACCGGGGTCGCCGTCACAGGGCTCAGGCCGCGTCGCGTGCCGCGGGCTCCTCGGGAGCCGGGGTGCTCCCGGGTGCCGGGTCCGCCGCGCGCTCCCGACGGGCGTGACGGCCGGTGGGCCACGCGGTGCCGTGCGCCGCCCCGCCCTGCTCGGCCTGCTCGGCCGGCTCGGCGTCGTGCCCGTCGTCCCCGGGGGAGCGCCGGGTCGGCAGCACGGGCTCGGCCACCTGCGCGACGAGCCGTCGTGCCCGCGCGAGCCGGCGTGCGCGCCACCGCTTCCCGGCGAAACCGCCGACCAGTCCGAGGGCCAGCAGCAGCAGTCCGGAGGCGATCACCAGCGCGACGGAGTACGCGGGAAAGGCCGCCACCAGAAGGAAGGCCGTCAACGGCCAGTACAGCAGCGCCCGCCCCGCTCCCCGTCGCGTCCAGTCGCGATGAGGCGGCATGATCCATGGATACCCGAGCGGCAAGATCGTCATGCGCGACTCGCCGCATCCGCAGCACATGTTTCGCCAGTGGGGGCACGAATTCATGGCCACGACACCGGACCGCAGCGCGACCGACCCGTACGCGGCGACCCTGCTCGCCGAGAACGACCTGCTCGCGGCCGCGCTGAGGACCGCCGACCCGGAGCTCCCGGTCCCGACCTGCCCCGGCTGGACCCTGCTGCAGCTGCTGCGCCACGTCGGGCGGGGCCACCGGTGGGCGGCCCAGATGGTCGCCGCCGGTGCCACGGAGGCCCTCGACCCGCGCGCCGTCGCCGGGGGGAAGCCGCCCGAGGGCGGGCCGGAGGTCGCGGCGCAGTGGCTGCGCGACGGCGCGACCGAGCTGCTCGACGCCGTCGCCGCCGCCGGTGCGCGGACGCCGGTGTGGACCTTCACCGGCCCGCAGCCGTCGGCCTGGTGGGTGCGCCGCCGGCTGCACGAGGCGACCGTGCACCGCGCCGACGTCGCCGTCGCGACCGGGACGCCGTTCCCGATCGACCCCTCGACGGCCGCCGACGGCGTGTCGGAGTGGCTGGGCCTGCTCGCCGCCCGGCCGGCCGCCGACGCGCCGCCGCTGCGCCCCGGCACCACGCTGCACCTGCACGCCACCGACGACGGCCTCGGCGCCGCGGGGGAGTGGACGGTGCGCGAGCAGGACGGGCGGGTCGCCTGGGAGCACGGGCACGCCAAGGGCGACGCCGCCGTGCGCGGTGCCGCGGCCGACCTGCTGCAGGGGATCACCCGCCGCATCCCCGCCGACGACGAGCGCCTGCAGGTCCTCGGCGACGCCGATGTCTGGACGACCTGGCTGGGCCGCACCGGGTACTGACGGCCCGCCCGCAGCCGCTCAGTCCGCCGGGGCGGTCCCGGCGCGCTGCAGCGCGGCCGCGGGCGGTGCCTGCGGGGTCAGCACGACCTCGGCGGCGCTGTCGAGCACCGACGCCGACCGCGGCCGCTCGAACCGGCAGGACGCCCGGCGGCCGTCGGTCTCCAGGGTCGCGACGAGGTTGCCGAACAGCGGCCCCGCCGTGCGCTCCCACGCGACCCCGGCCCCGCCCGGACCGGTCCGGCGGGTCCAGCGGGTCGTCATCCGCGCGAGCGCCCGCGACCACGTCACGCGGAACATGACGCGCATGAACGCGGGCACCACGTTGTGCACCGGCGAGCAGGTCAGCTGGTGGACCCGGGTGCCGTCGGCCCCGCGGCCGGGCCGGTCGCCGGGCGCGTGGGTGTGCACGTCGGCGACGGCGGCGTAGGAGTGGTGGACGTCCCCGGACAGCACCGACACCGTCGCCGGCGGGGCGTCTCCGGCGCGCGGGAGGCAGGCGTCGCGGATCAGCTGGGCGAGGCGGGCGAAGGAGTGCCCGAACGCCGGCCAGTGCTCCAGGTCGGCCTCCTGACGGGCGTACTCGGCGAGCCGGGCCACCCGGCCCGAGCCGTCGGCGCCCTTCTCCGTGGCGGCCTCCAGGTCGCTGATGACCTGCGGCATGAGCCACGGCACCGAGGTGCCGAGCACGAGATGGTCCATCGCGCCCGGGGCGAGCGCCCGGTCCCGCACCCAGTCGAACTCGGCGTCGGAGACCATCCGGCGCGGGGTCGACTCGACGATCCGCCCGTTGCGGGAGTCGATCACGATCAGCCGGGTGCGCCCGAGCTCCCAGCAGAAGGAGAACCGCCCGGCCTTGTGGCGGGCGTCGCCGTCGCCGGTCTCGAGGTCCCAGCCGTCGGCGCGCTGCGACAGCAGCGGCCACACGTCGCCGTCGGCGGCCCGCACGTCCTGCCAGGTCGGGTCGGCCTCGAGCTCGGCCGGGGAGAGGTTGCCCAGGTGCTGGTGCACCCAGTACGACGCCAGTCCCGACCGGATCCGCTCCCGCCACCACGGCGTGCGCGCGATCTGCTCGCGCCACGCGCCGGAGGTGTTCCAGTCGTCGCGGACGTCGTGGTCGTCGAAGATCATCGCGGTGGGGACGGTGGACAGCATCCACCGCACCTCCGGGTCGGACCAGGTATCGCGGTAGAGGCCCGAGTACTCGTCGAACCCGACGATCTCGTCGTCGGGCCACTCCGGGTGCCGGTCGCGGCGCCCGGCGATCCGGCGGCGGGTCTGCGGGGTCAGCTCGTCGGCGTAGACCTGGTCGCCGAGCAGCAGCAGCGTGGTCGGCCACAGCTCGGGGTCCAGCCCGGCCATCCGGCCGGCGTAGGCGTCGAGGGCGTCGAGGCCGTACCGCCGGGCCTCGCGGGGGTCGGCCAGCTTCACGTACCGGCAGGAGCCGAACACGATCCGCTGATGGGCCTCGGTGCCGCCCCCGCGGGTGGCGATCAGGCTCGGCGGGAACGGCGAGTGCGGCAGCGGCCAGACCCGCTCCCCGTCGAGGTGCACCTCGTAGGGGGTGCGGGTCCCCGGTTCCAGCCCGGTCACCGTGACCAGCGCGTAGTGGTGGCCGGCGACCTCGAAGGTCGGGGCGCCGCACCCGAGCACCTCGACCCGGCAGGGCCGGTCGGTCTGCACCCAGACCAGGGCGGTGGTCTCGTCGACGTGCCGCAGCAGTGGTCCGAGCAGGAGCGTCACCCGGTCGAGCGTAGTCCTGCGCGGGCCCGGTCGCCGGGCCGTGCCCGGGGCCCGGCTCAGGTCTCCTCGAGCGCGAGCAGCCCGGCGCCGATCTTGCCCGCGTCACCCTTGTAGGTGGCCGGGAGGACCGGGGGGATCGGGCGCACCGACGGCGGGCCGTAGTGGAACTCGCGCGCCGCCCGGCGGGCCGGCTCCAGCAGCAGCTCGCCCGCGTCGACCAGACCGCCGCCGATGAGCACGACCTCGAACTCGAAGATCGCGTTGATGCTGGCGATCCCGATGCCCAGCGAGCGCCCGAGACGCTGGAACAGCGACCGGGCGGTGCCGTCGCCGGCCATGGCGGCCATCGTCACGTGCTGACCGGTGACCTCCCCGCCCGCGTCCCGGCCGAGGCCGGCGATCATGCCGTCCGGGTCGTGCAGCGCGGCGCTGCGGCCCATCCGGGTCAGCGCGGTGCCCGAGGCGACGGCCTCGAGGCAGCCGTGGTTGCCGCAGCCGCACAGCGGGCCGTCCGGGTTGACGTTCAT
Organism: Pseudonocardia spirodelae; assembly: GCF_037727765.1. Classification (NCBI taxonomy): domain Bacteria; kingdom Bacillati; phylum Actinomycetota; class Actinomycetes; order Pseudonocardiales; family Pseudonocardiaceae; genus Pseudonocardia; species Pseudonocardia spirodelae. The sequence continues at coordinate 121,112 of NZ_JBBJUP010000007.1, forward strand.
GTGCCCGACCTCGGCGCCGAGCCCGTGCGGGCCGCGGTAGATCTTCCCGCCCAGCACGATGCCCGCGCCGACGCCGGTGCCGACGGTCAGCAGCACCATGTCGTCGTTGCGGGTCTCGCCGAGGCGGGCCTCGGCCAGGCCCGCGACGTTGCCGTCGTTGTCCACCACGACCGGCAGCCCGGTCGCGGACTCCAGCAGGCCGCGCACGTCCCAGTTCTCGTAGTTGTTGTTCGGCGCCCAGCGGATGCGTCCGACCGGCCACTCCACGGTGCCCGCCGCGCCGACCCCGATCGCGGCGACGTCCGACCCGGCCTCGCCGGAGCGCAGCTCGGCGACCATGTCCCGCAACAGCTCGGTCATCGTGTCGGCATCGGACGTGTCCGGGGTGTTGCGCCGGAGTTCGGCGTGGACCGTGCCATCCTCGCCCACGATCGCTCCGGCGACCTTCGTTCCTCCGATGTCGAGCCCGATGGCCCGCCGTCCGTTCGTCACCCGGGCATGATTGCGACCCGCCCGCCGTGACGCCACACCCGCCCCCGGGTTTGCGGACGCGGGTGCCGGGGAAAGGTGCCCCATGCCAGTCTTGCGACGTGTAGCACGACCCGCCCTCGCGGCCGTCTTCATCTACGGCGGTATCAACGAGCTGCGCAACGCCGACGCGTTGACCCCCGCCGCGCAGCCCCTCCTCGACCAGGCCGCGCCGGCCATCGACAAGGTCGTCGAGAACGCCCCCCTGGACCGTCGTCCCGACAACGAGACGCTGATCAAGGTCGACGCCGGGGTGAAGATCGTCGCGGGCTCGCTGCTCGCGCTGGGCAAGCTCCCCCGCCTCTCGGCCACCGCGCTGGCCGCCTCCATCGTCCCGACCACGCTGGCCGGGCACCGCTTCTGGGAGGAGACCGACCAGCAGAAGCGTTCCGAGGAGACGATCCACTTCCTCAAGAACGTCGGTCTGCTGGGCGGCCTGCTCATCGCCGCCGCCGACACCCACGGCAAGCCGTCGGCCGCGTGGCGGGCGCGCAAGGCCGCCGAGCGCGCGCAGGCGTCGCTGTCCTACGGCTCCGGTTCCGACACCGGCGCCCAGATCGCGGCCGGACTGGCCGGCGCGGGCACGTCGCTCGCCGCCGCGGCCGCGGGGAGCCGGGAGAAGCTGCAGGGCGCCGTCGAGGAGTACGGCCCGGTCGTGCGCGAGCGCGCCGGTGAGTGGGGCGGCAAGGCCTCCGAGCAGGCCGCGCACCTGTCCGAGGTCGCCTCGGACAAGGCGTCGACCTGGTCCGAGCAGCTCGCCGCGGCGGCCGAGCGCACCGCGAAGGCCGCCGAGAAGCAGGCCCGCGCGGCCGAGAAGCGCGGCGCGAAGCTGGCGAAGGCGGCCGAGAAGAAGGGCACCCAGCTGGAGAAGGCCGTCGACCGGCGCGGTGCGCAGTACCGCAAGGCCGCCGGGCGCTCCGGCGACAAGTGGGTGCGCGAGGCCGAGAAGCGCCGCGCCCGCTGGGAGAAGCAGGCCCGCAAGGCCGTCGCCCGCGCCGAGAAGCGTGCCCCCGAGTACGCCGACCGGTTCTCCACCCTGGTCACCCAGGCCCAGTCGCAGGCGGCCAAGCTCGGCTCCGACCTCGCCGACCGCGCGTCGGTCGCCGGGGCCGAGGCCGCCAAGCAGGCCAAGGCGTCGGCGAAGGACGCGCGCAAGCGGGCCAAGGCCGTCGCGCGCTGAGCGCACCCCGCACACCGCCGCCCCGTCCCCGGATCGCCCGGGGGCGGGGCGGTGGCGTGTGCGACGGACCCGGTGCCCGGGTCAGGCCGGGCGCAGGACCTGCAGCTCGCCGGACTCCAGCGACCGCACCTCGACCACGACCTGGCCGTCCCACACCGGGGCGCGCAGCGCGTTCGCCATCCGGGTGAACAGGGCCTGGCTGCGTGCGTTCGCCGCGGCCTGGTCGGCGATCAGGTTGGGCATCATCCCGCCCGACCGCTTGCGGACCGTCTGCGGCAGCGTCGACAGCGCCGTGAGCAGCCGGTGCAGCCGGGCGACGTCGGCGGCCCGCCCGGCCAGGTCGCTCTCGATCAGCGGGCGCAACGCCGGCAGCGGCCGGTTCGGCGAGCGCAGCAGGTGGTCCGCGGCGGTCAGCAGGATGCGCCGCGCGTCCAGCACGAGTGCCTGGTAGGCGCCGTGCACGGCGGCCGGGAACCCGGTCCAGCCGAGCTTGCCGACCTCGCCGAGCTCGTCGCGCAGCGGGAGCCCCGGCGTGCCGGACCGGTCGGCCCCGGCGACGACGCGCTCCCACCCGGCGATCCAGGCGTGAGTCTGGTGGCGCAGCACCGACAGGTTCGCCACCGCCGTCTCCAGGCCGCGGGCGGGCCCGTCGGCCCCGCCGGACCCCGCGCCGGCCAGCGTGCCGCGCTCCAGCAGCTCGGTCTGGGCCTCGCGCAGCGACTCCTCCGCCGCGCGCAGCCGCGAGTCCAGGCGCATGACGCACGACGGCGCCAGCTGCTCCATCGCCGCGGTCAGCTCCCCGAGCACCCGGGTCTGGGTGCGGGTCGCGGCGATCTCCGCGGCGGTGGTCAGGGTCAGCAGGCCGAGCGCGGCGCCCCCGTGGTCGCCGTGGCCCGGGGTCACCGGCAGCAGCGCCGAGGCCGACGGCACCACCGGGGCGGTCTCGCCGCCCGCGAGGCGCAGCAGCGGCTCGGCCCCGAAGGCCTCGGGCAGCGCGAGCCGGAAGGTCAGGCCGGTCGCGGGGGCGCGGCCGGCGTCGGGCGCGAGCCGGCGGGCCAGCTCGCTCGACGCGGAGAGCGTCGCCCAGGTGCGGTCGTCGTCGACGGGCGGGGTGGGGGACCAGCTCAGCAGCAACGCCGGGCCGGGCGGGGTCCCGTTGCGGACGGGACGCGGGCCACCGTTGCGTTCCGGGGCACCGCTCTCCGTCGCGCCGGGCCGCCCGTCGAGCGGGAGCACGATGCCGCGGGGGTCGTCCGGGTGACCGAGCATGTCTCTCCAACGACGTCACGGGCCCCGAGGTCACGAGCCCGGCGGAAGGGGGGCGTACCCATGGTGCCCTGCGCCGTCGCGGCTCCGGCTCTCGCCCCGGGTACCCGGGTACCGGTAGAACTCCGGTGTGGGGACCGCGTACGTGATCGGCACGTTCGACACCAAGGGCGCCGAGCTGGCCTTCGTGGCCGACCTGATGGCGGCCGACGGCGCCGTGGTGCGCCGGGTGGACGTCTCCACGTCCGGGGACCCGGCACCCGGCCCGGACGTCAGCGCGGCCGAGGTCGCGGCGTGCCACCCGGGCGGCGCGGACGCGGTGTTCACCGGGGACCGGGGCAGCGCGGTCGGCGCGATGGCGCGGGCGCTGCGGGTGTGGCTCGCCGCCCGCGACGACGTCGGCGGCGTCCTCGGCCTGGGCGGCTCGGGCGGGACCGCGCTGGTCACCCCGGCGATGCGCGACCTGCCGGTGGGCGTGCCGAAGCTGATGGTGTCCACGGTCGCCTCCGGCGACGTCGCGCCCTACGTGGGCGCGAGCGACGTGGCGATGCTCTACCCGGTCACCGACGTCGCCGGGCTGCACCGCATCTCCCGGCGGGTGCTGGGCAACGCCGCGCACATGCTCGCCGCGGCCGTGACCGTCGGCGCGCCGCCGGGCGGCGCGGACCTGCCCGCGGTCGGGGTGACGATGTTCGGGGTGACCACGCCGCTGGTCACCGCGGTGCGCGAGCGGCTCGGCGACGGCGTCGACGCGCTCGTCTTCCACGCCACCGGATCCGGCGGCCCGTCGATGGAGAAGCTCGTCGACTCGCACCTGGTCGACTCGGTGCTGGACCTGACCACGACCGAGGTCGCCGACCTGCTCGTCGGCGGGGTGATGGCCTGCGGGCCGGACCGGCTCGACGCGATCGCCCGCACCGGGGTGCCGTGGGTCGGGTCCTGCGGCGCGCTCGACATGGTCAACTTCGGCGCCCGCGCGACCGTCCCGGACCGCTTCGCCGGCCGGACGTTCTACGAGCACAACGCGAACGTGACGCTGATGCGCACCACCGTGGCGGAGAACCGCGAGATCGGCGCCTGGCTGGCGGCCAAGCTGAACGCGCTGACCGGGCCGTGGCGCTTCCTGCTGCCGCTCGGCGGGGTGTCCGCACTGGACACGCCGGGCGCGCCGTTCCACGATCCCGAGGCGGACGCCGCGCTGTTCGCCGCGATCGAGTCCGGGGTGGACTCGCCGGCCGACATCCGGAAGGTTCCCCACCACGTGAACGACCCCGAGTTCGCCGACGCCGTGCTCACGGCCTGGCAGGAGGTGCGGCGATGAGGCGCTTCGCCCGCGCGGAGCTGATGGAGCGCTTCACCGCGATGGCCGCCCGCGGCGAGCCGATCGTCGGCGGCGGCGCCGGGACGGGGCTGTCGGCGAAGTGCGAGGAGGCCGGCGGGATCGACCTCGTCGTCATCTACAACTCCGGGCGCTACCGGATGGCCGGGCGGGGGTCGCTGGCCGGGCTGCTCGCCTACGGCAACGCCAACGACATCGTCGTCGAGATGGCCGCCGAGGTGCTGCCGGTCGTGCGCCGCACCCCGGTGCTGGCCGGGGTCAACGGGACCGACCCGTTCCTGCTCACCGACCGGTTCCTCGACGAGCTGACCTCGCTCGGCTTCGCGGGCATCCAGAACTTCCCGACGGTCGGTCTGATCGACGGCACCTTCCGGGTCAACCTGGAGGAGACCGGGATGGGCTACGCGCTGGAGGTCGACCTCGTCGCCGCGGCCCGCGCCAAGGACATGCTGACCACGCCGTACGTCTTCTCCGCCGAGGACGCCCGCGCCATGGCCCGCGCCGGCGCCGACATCGTGGTGTGCCACATGGGCCTGACCACCGGCGGCGCGATCGGTGCGGGCACCGCGCGGACCCTGGACGACTGCGTCGCGCTCGTCGACGAGTGGGCCGCGGCGGCGCTGGAGGTCCGCGACGACGTGCTGGTCCTGGTCCACGGCGGGCCGGTGGCCATGCCCGAGGACGCCGCCCACGTGCTGCGCCGGGCCCGGGTCTGCCACGGCTTCTACGGCGCGTCCTCGATGGAGCGCCTCCCGACCGAGATCGCGCTGACCGAGCAGACGCGCGCGTTCAAGAACCTGCTGGGGTCGTGATGGCGCGCGGGAGGGCCGTGCCGCCGCCCGGCGGGGACTGGCGGCGCCGGATGGCGGTGCGCGGCGGGCGGGTCTCGCACACCCTCGCCTCGCACGGGTGGCTGGTGTTCCTGCTGGCGGGCGCCGGACTGGGCGTCCTCATCGGGATCGCCATCGGGTTCTCGCAGGTGGGCCAGTACCCGGCGGACGAGCTGTTCGGCCGGTCGATCGGCTACGCGATCGCCTCGGCGGTGTTCTGCGTCGTGCCGTCGGTGCTGCTCCTCGGTCTGCCGTCGCAGGCGCTCGCCCGCGCCTACCTGCGCTCGGCGAGTCCCGCCGAGCGGGAGGCGATGCGCCGGGCGGCGGAGAACGCCCCGGCCGCCGAGCCCGACGGTCTGGTCCCCGGTTCCCGCTGGTCGCGCGCCTACGCCGGCTGCGTCGGCTCGGTGACCGCGTTCCACGGCGTCGTCCGCACAGTGCCCGACGGCCCCGCCCGGGACTGGCTGCGCGACATCGGCGGCAACCTCGACGCGGAGCTCGCCGAGGCCCTGCGCACGGCGCGGATGGGCGAGAGCCTGGACGGCGCCGGGCCGGGCAGCGAGGTCGCCCGCACCGTCGGCGCCCGGCTCGAGGTCGCCCGCACCGCGTTCCACGACACCGCCGAACTCGCCGCGTCGATCGCGCTCGACCTGCGGGTGGACAGCGGCTTCGACGACGTCCGCAGCCAGCTCGACCTGCTCGCGGCGCAGGCCCCCCACCTGCGCCGGCAGACCTGACCGCTCCGAGGAGGAGTCCCGATGCCCCGTCCCTACTCCAGCGCCGTCGTCCCGGCCCCGCTGGCCGAGGTCTGGCCGCACGTCCGCGACTTCGGCGGCCTGCACCGCTGGCACCCCGCGATCGCGTCCTGCGAGCTGATCCGTGGCGCGTCCGGGACCGAGATCGGTGCGCAGCGCCGCCTCGCCCTCGCCGACGGCGGCGGCACGGTCGTCGAGGAGCTCGTCGCCCTGGACGAGCGCGGCCACGCGCTGACCTACGAGATCCTCGAGTCCCCGTTCCCGGTGCGCCGCTACGTCTCCACCGTCCGCCTGGCCCCGGTGACGGCGGTCGGGCACACCTTCGGCGAGTGGTGGACCGAGTTCGACGCCGACGGCGCCGACGAGGGCGAGCTCGCCGGGCTGTTCGCGAACGGCGTGTTCGCGGCCGGGCTGGCCGCGCTGGCGGCGCGCTGGGCCTGAGCGGAGCCGACGGGGCCGCGCGTCAGATCCGGGGGAGGGCCACCCGGTCCCCGACCGAGCCGTCGGGGCCGCGCAGCGAGGCGGCGGCCAGCCCCTCGCGCAGCAGCCAGCGGCCCAGCTCCAGGGTCTCGGCGGTCTCCTGCGGGGAGAGCCTCAGCCCGTCGGGCTGCGTGCTCAGCCCGATCACGCCGTTCCAGGCGCCCCACAGGTAGCGCGTGAGCCGGGCGGAGTCCACCGGCCGCGCCTCGCCGGCCGCGACGGCCTCGTCGATCCGGGCGGCGAACCCGGCGAGCAGCTCGCCGACCCGCTCGCGGATGCGCGCCTCGGTCTCGCCGGCCCGGCCGGACCGGGCCGGACGCGGGTGGGCGAGGAACTGGAACGCGCCCGGGTGCTCCAGGTGGAAGCGCAGGTAGGCGTCGCCGCCGGCGAGGACCCGTTCCAGCGGCGAGTACGGCGGCTCGTCGATGCGGGCCATGTACCCGGCGAACAGGTCCAGCGAGCGCTCGACGAGCGCGAGGTAGAGCCCGAGCTTGCCGTCGAAGTGCACGTAGATCGAGCCGACCGACACGTCGGCCAGCTCGGCGATGTCCTCGATGCGGGCGGCGTCGTGCCCCTCCCGCCGGAAGACCTCCTCGCCCGCGTCGAGGATCGCCGCCCGGGTCCGGGCCCGCCGTCGCGCGCCGCGGTCGGCCGCCGTCGTCGTCTGGTCCCTCACCGCCACCGGACCAGCATAACGCCCGTTGTTTAGAAGTGCGTTCATAACTGAACGGTCTTGAAAAATGGTCGCTGACGTGCCACGATCCGCATCATGGACGCTCACACCGACGTGGTCGTCGTCGGAAGCCGCTGCGCCGGCTCCGCCGCGGCCATCGCCCTCGCCCGACGCGGCCGCCCGGTCGTCGCGCTCGACGGCGCGACGTTCCCCTCGGACACGCTGTCGACGCACCTGTTCTTCCCGCACCACTGGGCCGAGCTGGAGCGGCTCGGGGCGCGGGACCGGGTGCTCGCGCTGGACCCGCCGCTGCACGCGCGCGCGTCGCTGGGCACGCCGGAGGTGGAGATCGCCGGACGCTACCGGGCCTACGAGGGGATCGCGCACGGGTCGTGCGTGCGCCGCCCGGGGCTGGACCTCGCGCTCGTCGAGACCGCCCGCCAGGCCGGTGCCGAGGTGCGGGAGCGGACCCGGGTGACCGCCCTGCTGCGCGACGACGCGGGCCGCGTCGTCGGCGTCCGGTGGGCCGACCGCGAGCAGAACGAGGGCGAGATCCGCGCGAAGCTGGTGATCGGCGCGGACGGCCGCCGCTCGACCGTCGCCCGCCTGGTCGGCACCCGTGAGCACCACCGCTGGGACAACCAGCGGATGATGGCCTTCGCCTACTACGACGACCCGCGCGAGGAGCTGCGCGCGACGGCGGCGCAGTGGCGGGCCGGCGAGGACCTGGTCACGGTCTTCCCGTGCGACGGCGGGCAGTCGATCGTGCTGCTCATGCCGCCCGTCTCGCGGGCCGGGGACTTCCGCCGCGACGCCGCCGGCACCTTCGACGCGATCGTCGCGGGCGTGCCGCCGATGGTCGAGCGGCTGGCGGGCTGCACCCGGGTCGGGTCCGTCCGCACCTCCCGCAGCCACCCGTCGTACTTCCGGCACAGCCACGGCCCCGGCTGGGCGCTGGCCGGGGACGCCGGGCACTTCAAGGACCCGGTCACCGCGCAGGGCATCCGCGACGCGCTGCGCTTCGGCCGCCTGCTCGGCGAGGCCGCCGCCCCCTACCTGGACGACCCGGCCGACCTCGACGCCGCGCTGGCGCGCTGGGAGGCCGACCGCGACGAGCAGTGCCTGCCCATGTACCAGTGGGCCAACGGTCTCGGCCGCGACGACGACGTCTCCCCGCTGGAGGCCGCGTCCTACCGCTGGTTCGCCGCGAGCGAGGACCGCGCCACCGAGCTGTTCGACGTGTTCTCCCGCCACCGCGCCCCGAGCAGCGTGTTCACCCCGGCCCGGCTCGCGGGCTGGGTGCGGGACGGCCTGCGCGACCCCTCGGTCGGCACGGGCGAGGTGTGGCGGACGCTGCGCCGCGACGTCGGGCGCGAGATCGCCCGGGTCCGCGAGCAGCGCGCCTTCGCGCGGCGCCGGGCCGAGTCCGCCGCGCGCGGGCTCACCCCCGGGCCGGACGCGACGACGGCCGGGCGGACCGCGACCGGAGCGGGGGCCGCGCGATGACCGGGACCCTGGTCGACGCGCTGCGCGACACCGTCGCGGCCCACGGCGACGCGGTCGCCCTCCGCACCCGCGACGACGCGATCCGCTGGACCTGGTCGGAGTACGACGCACTGGCCCGCCGGGCCGCAGGCGGGCTCGCCGCGCTCGGCGTCGGGCACGGCGACACCGTCGCGCTGCTGCTGGAGAACCGGCCCGAGTTCCACGTCGCCGACCTCGGCGCGGTGCTGCTGGGCGCGGCGACCGTCTCGATCTACAACACGTCCTCGCCGGAGCAGGTCGACCACATCCTGGGCGACTCGGGCGCGAGTGTGCTGGTGACCCAGCAGAGCCTGGCCGCCGGGGCCGAGCTCGCCGCGTCGCGCCACGGCTGCCGTACGGTCGTGCTCGACGGCCCCGGCCCGGACGGCGCCCTCGGCTGGGCGGAGCTGCTGGCCGCCGAGCCGGTGGCCGCGCCCGCCACCGTCACCCCGGACGATCTGCTGACGATCATCTACACCTCGGGCACCACCGGCCCGCCCAAGGGCGTCGAGCTGACCCACCGCAACCTGATGAGCGCCAACCGGACCATCGGCACGACGTTCGGGCTGCGCGCGGGGGACCGGGTCGTGTGCTGGCTGCCGCTGGCCCACATCGCCGAACGGGACGCCTCGTACTACATGGCGGTCCTGTTCGGGCTCGAGGTGACCACCTGCGCCGACCCGCGCCAGATCGGTGCGGCGCTGCGCGAGGTGCGCCCGCAGTCGTTCTTCGCGGTGCCCCGGATCTGGGAGAAGCTCAAGGCGGGGGCGGAGGCCGCCGTCGCCGGGCGCGAGCCGGCCGAGCGCGTCGCCGTGCAGACGGCGATCGCCGACGCCACCGAGGCGGCCCGGCTGGCCCAGGCCGGCGAGCCGGTCCCCGGCGACCTCGCCGGGCGGGTCGAGTCCGCGCAGCCGGTGCTCGCCTCGCTGCGCGCGGCGCTCGGGCTCGACGCGGTCCGCTCGGCCAACATCGGTGCCGCCCCCAGCCCTCCCGAGCTGACGCTGTTCTTCCTGGCCCTGGGCGTGCCGCTCGGCGAGATCTACGGCATGTCGGAGAACTGCGCGGCGTGCACCTGCAACCCGTCCGACGCGATCCGGGTCGGCACGGCCGGGCCACCGCTGCCCGGCACCGAGCTGCGCCTCGCCGACGACGGCGAGGTCCTCATGCGTTCCGAGGCGGTCATGCGCGGCTACCGCAACCGGCCCGAGGAGACCGCCGCCGTGCTCACCGCCGACGGGTTCCTGCGCACCGGCGACATCGGCGTGATCACCGACGGCTACCTGCGGATCGTGGACCGCAAGAAGGAGCTGATCATCAACGCGGCGGGCAAGAACATCGCCCCGTCCGCGGTGGAGTCGGCGATCACGGCACGGTCCCCGCTGATCGGGCAGCTCTGCGTGATCGGCGACGCCCGGCCGTACAACGTCGCGCTCGTGGCGCTCGACCCGGAGGTCGCCGCCGGGCGGGCCGCCGACGACCCGACGGTGCTCGACGAGGTCGCGCGCGCGGTCCGCGAGGGCAACGCCCGCCTGTCCCGGGTGGAGACCGTGCGCCGCTACGCGATCGTGCCCGACCCGTGGGTCCCCGGCGGCGACGAGCTGACCCCGACGATGAAGCTCAAGCGGCGGCCGATCACGGAGAAGTTCGCCGACACCGTCGAGTCGCTCTACGACGGGGGCGGGATCGACGCCGGCTGACCGCTCGCCGGGGACCCGCCGCGCCGGGTGCGGACGTCGCCGGGCAGCGGGCTGCGCCGCAGGAGCTCCCGCCCGGCCGCGGCGGCGTCCGGCGGCCGCGCCGCCGCCGTCACCAGCCCCGCAGGTCGACCGCCCAGGTGTCGAGCACCTCGTCGCCGTCGACGACGTGCATCCGCTCGTGCAGCGCGACGGTCGGGTCGACGTGCGCGGGCACGACCCGCACCCGGTCCCCGGTCCGCGGCGCGTCGGCGGCGTCGAAGACCAGGTGCTCGTCGGCGCAGAACCACACGTTCCCGCCCGGCACGGCGGGGTTGCCGTGGTCCATCCCGAACGCCTTGAGCCCGGCGTCGGCGACCGCCCAGCCGGGCGTCCCCCCGGCCGGCGCGGTCGTGGAGACCACGGTGGACAGCACGGTGAGCGCCTGGCGGAAGGGCAGGCCGGCGGCGCTGTAGGCGGTGTCCATCAGCGCGTAGGACCCGGCCTGGATCTCGGTGCACGCGGTGTTCATCCGGTGGGTCCCGGTGCCGCCGCCGGAGACGACCTCGCCGCCGACGTCGGCGTGCGCGGCACGCAGCAGGTCGGTGCACCCGGTGGTGAGCCGGGCGCGTTCGCCCGGGTCGGTGAGCAGCTGCAGGTGGCCCTCGTAGCCCATCACCCCGCGGACGACGAGACCGGCGGCGCGGGCGTCGTCGGCGAGCGCCCCGGCCCGCTCGGGGGCGACCCCGCAGCGCGGCATCCCGATGTTGACGTCGACGAGCACCTCGCGCACGCCGCCGTCGACGGCGGCCCGCAGCGTCTGCTGCGAGTCGATCGCGACCGTCACCCGCGCCCCGGTCGCGACGACGGCGCCGAGCCGGCGGGCGTCGAGCACCTCGTTGGCGAGCAGCAGGTCCTCGCCGAGGCCGGCCGCGGCCATGCCCTCCACCTCGCGGACGGTCGCGCAGGTGAAGCCGCGGTGGCCGTGCGCGGCCTGCCGGGCGGCGAGCGCGGTCGTCTTGTGCGCCTTGACGTGCGGGCGCAGCCGCGGTCCGGGCAGCAGCGCCGCCATGTCGGCGAGGTTGGCCTCCAGCGCGGCCGCGTCGACGAGCAGCGCGGGGGTGGTCAGGTCGGTGACGCGCACGGCACTCCCAGCACCCGGTCGAGGTAGGGATTGCGGAACCGGCCCTCCGGGTCGAACCGGTCGCGTACGGCGACGACGTCGTCGAAGCGCGGGTAGCGGGGGCGTAGCTGCGCCTCGGTGCGGGTGTGCAGCTTGCCCCAGTGCGGGCGCCCGTCCAGGTCGGACAGCACGGCCTCGACGGCGCCGAAGTACGCCTCGTGCGGGCGTCCACGGTGGACGTGCACGGCGAGGTAGGCGGTGTCCCGTCCGTACGCGGTGGACAGCGGCACGTCGTCGCCGCCCAGCACCCGGACCTCGACCGGGAAGGTGACGTCGCGGGCGTGCCGCGCGGCGGCCGCGCGCAGCCCGGCGAACGCCTCCGGGAGCGCGGCGCGGGGTACGGCGTACTCCATCTCGAGGAAGCGGACCCGGCGCGGGCTGCAGAACACCTCGTAGGAGCGCCCGACGTACTCGGCGGCCGCCATCTGCCCGGCCATCAGCGCGTTCAGCCGGCCGACCAGCGGCGGGAGCAGCTCACCGGCCCGGCAGACCAGCCCGAACGCGGCGTTGCCGAGCAGCTCGTCGCCGACCCACGCGCCGACCCGGCCGCGGCGCGGGCCGTCGTCGGTGGTCCGGTCGTTCACCTTGAGCGCGGCCAGCTCGGTGTGCGGGAACCAGTAGAACTCGACGTGGTCGTGCGCGGCCGTCAGGTCGTCGAGGCCGTCGAGCACCTCGCGCAGCGGCCGGGCGGTCTCCACGGCGCGCAGCGCGAACGCGGGCACGGTCTCCACGGTGATCCCGGTGAGCACGCCGAGCGCGCCCAGCCCCACCCGGGCGGCGTCGAGCTCGACTCCGCCGTCCAGGCGCCGGATGCTGCCGTCGCCGACCACGATCTCCACCCCGCGCACGCCCGCGGCGATGCCCCGGTACCCGGCGCCGGTGCCGTGCGTGCCGGTGGAGATCGCGCCCGCGAGGGTCTGCTCCTCGATGTCGCCGAGGTTGGGCAGCGCCCGGCCGTGGGTCCACAGCAGACGGTTGAGGGCGCGGAGGGTGACCCCGGCCGGGACGTGCGCGAGGTCGCCGTCGAGCCGTACCCCGGCCGGGTCCGACGGCGCCGCCACGGCCACCCCGTCCGGCACGCCGATCCCGCTGAAGGAGTGCCCGCTGCCGGTCGCCGTGACCCGCAGGCCCGTCAGCGCGGCGGCGCGGACGGCGTCGGCGACCTCGCCGGCGTCGCGGGCCCGGACCGTCCGCACCGGATCGGTGCGCTGGTTGCCCGCCCAGTTCCGCCAGCCGCTCACGGTGGTGAGCCTGCGGCGCGGACGGATCGAGGTCAACCGGCGTGTCCCACCAGTCACCCTGCGTGATCGTTCTCTAGGCTCGCCGGGGTGATGACCAGGTGATGGGCCGGACCCACGCGCTCTCCGGGGCGGTGTTCGGCCTCGCCGTCTGCGCGACCGTGCCGCCCCCGCCGCTGCTGGTCCCGGTCGTCGTCGCGGTGTGCGCGCTCGCCGCGTTCGCGCCCGACCTCGACTACCCGTCCAGTACGGCGTCGCGGGCGCTCGGCCCGGTCACCGGGCTGCTGTGCCGGGTGATCCGGTGGCTGTCGAGGCTGCTCACCGGCATCGCGCACCGCGGGCTGTCGCACTCGCCGGTGTTCGCCGCCGCCGTCGGGCTGCTCGCGTGGTGGGGGACCGGGTTCCTGCTGCCCGGGGACACGGCGGTCTGGACCGGCGTCGCGGCCGGGGCGGGCTGCTGGGTCGGCGCGCTCGGCGACGCGCTGACGACCTCGGGGAACCGGTTCGCGTTCTGGCCGCTGCGGATCCGCTGGCCGCGGGCGCTGCGGTTCCGGACCGGCGGGACGGGCGAGCACGTCGTCGTCGGGCTGCTGGCGATCACCGGGGTCGCGCTGGTGACCGGCACCTGGGCCTGGTGACCCGGGGCCGGACGGCTCAGCGGCGCCGGAAGGTCCGGGCGGGCTTGCCGACCGTGCCCTCGCGCGTCCGGCCGGTGTCGGCCAGGCCGGGCAGGACGTGCCGGCGGAACGTGTCCTTCTGCAGGGGCGTGCCCAGCACGGCCTGGTGGACGGTCTGCAGCTCCAGCAGCGTGAACTCCTCGCCGGCGAGCCCGAGCGGGTCGGGGCCGGCGCGGTAGACGTCGCGGACGTGCGCGACGGCGGCGGCGACGACGTCGTCGTGGTCGTAGGGCAGCGGCGGCAGCGACCCGAGTCCGACGACCTCGGCGGCGCTGCCGGCCAGCAGGGCGAACGGGACGACGTCGACGTGCGCGACGGACAGGACCCGCCCGCGCGGGTCGCGGTCCGGGGCGTCGAACACCCGGAGCTGGCGCGGCTCGCGCCCGGTCACGCCCACCTTGTCGCGCAACGCCCGCAGGGCCGCGTCGCGCAGCGTCTCGCGCCGGTCGACGTGCAGGAACGTCCCCGGCAGTGCCCGGCGGCCCGCCTCGTGCCCGCCGGTGCGCTCGTGCAGGACGACGCCGAGCTCGTCGCCGCCCGGCGGCAGCGTCAGCAGCGCGACGTCGACCGCCACCGACGGCCGCTCGTGGTCGGCGAGGGACTTCCCGTGCTCGTCGCGCCAGATCATGCTGGACAAGTTAGCGCACTCGTGCTCTTATTGGTTAGCGCAAGTTCGATCTAATGAGGGGGACGTGATGGAGCTGCACGTGGGGAGCCCGGTGGTGCGGGGTGGGCTGACGCTGTTCCCGGTGTTCAACGGGGCCGCGGTGTCCGGGCGCGGCTACGACCTGGGGGCCGGCTCCCTGGAGGTCGCGGAGCGGGCCGGGACGCCGGTCGTCGCCGAGCTCGTGGTGACGAACCGCGGGGCGAGGCCCGCGTTGCTGCCGGAGGGAGAGCTGGTCACCGGCGGCCGGCAGGACCGGGTGGTCGCGCGCCCGGTGCTCGTCGGGGCGGGCCGGTCGACGGTGGTGCCGGTGCGCTGCGTCGAGCAGAACCGCTGGGCGGGCGGCGGCGGGCACGCCCGCACCGGGGAGCGGGCGCCGGTCGCGGTGCGCTCCGCGGTCGACGACCAGGCTGCCGTCTGGCGCCGCGTCGCCGGTTACGGCGACGGTGGGGGCGGCGGGTTCGCCGACGTCGCGCGGTCCCGGCGGGAACAGGCACGGCGACTGGTCCGCGACGTGCGCCCGGCCGCGTTCCAGAGCGGGGTGCTGGCCGGGGTCGCGGGCCGGCCGCTGCTGCTGGAGGTCTTCGACTCGCCGCGCACCCTGGCGGCGGTGTGGGACGACCTGCTGGCCGGTGTCGCGGTGGACGCCGTCGGCGCCGACCCGGTGGTCACGCCCGGGTACCGGGCGCGCCGGTTCGTGCGCCACCTGCCCGGGGTCCCCCTGCGACCGGTCGCCGGCGGGGACGCGACCGGGTTCGCCGGGAGCACCGAGCGGTACCGGGTGAGCGGGCTGAGCTGGCGCGGCCGGTCCGTGGTCACGGTCGCGGTGAACGCGGCCCACCCGCTGGTGACGGCGTGAGCGCCGTCGACGCCGCGACCGCGGACCGGGCCGCCGGGGTGCTGCTCGGCACCGCGGTCGGCGACGCGCTCGGGGTGCCCTACGAGTACGGCTCCCGCCCGCTCACCGGCGCACCGGCGATGCTGGGCGGCGGCCTCGGCGACTACGCGCCGGGGCAGTGGAGCGACGACACCGAGATGACCTGCGTGATCGCCCGGGTCGCCGCGACCGGTGCCGACCTGCGCACCCCGCAGGCGCTGGACGCGATCGCCGACGGCTTCCTCGCCTGGTACGCCTCCGGCCCGGGCGACGTCGGGATCCAGACCCGCGGCGTGCTGTCCGGGGTGGAGCCGGGTCCCGGCTCGGCCGCCCGGCTGCGCGGGACCGCGGCCGAGCTGCACCGCTCCCGGGGGCGCAGCGCCGGGAACGGGGCGCTGATGCGCACCGCCCCGGTCGCGCTGGCCCACCTCGGCGACCCGGACGCCATCGTGGAGGCCGCGCACGCGGTCAGTGCGCTGACCCACCACGACCCGGTCGCGGGGGAGGCATGTGCGCTCTGGTGCCTGGCGGTCGACCACGCGGTGCGCACCGGCGTCGCCGACCTGCGGGTCGGCCTGTCCCGGCTCGACCCGCAGTGGACGCGGTGGCTCGACGAGTCGCCGTACCAGCCGCCGAGCGCCTTCGGCCGCAACAACGGCTGGGTGGTCGCCGCGCTGTTCGGGGCCTGGTCGGCGGTGGAACGGGCGACGTCCTTCGAGGACGGCGTGGTCGCCGCCGTCGAGGGCGGTGGGGACACCGACACCGTCGCGGCGATCGCCGGGGCGCTGCTCGGGGCCCGCTTCGGGGCCGCCGCGGTCCCGGACCGCCACCGCGACGTCGTCCACGGGTGGCCGGGGCTGCGGGCGGGGGACCTCACCGGGCTCGCGACGCGGACGGTCGGCGCGGCCCGGTGACCGGCGCCGCGGCCGGGCGGTGAGGGGGCGGCCGGCCGCGGCGTGCCGCGGGGAACACGATCAGGCGCCCAGCACCGCGGCCACCCGCTCCGCCTCGCCGTGCCAGGTGCGCAGCTCCGACGCGGTCGGGGCCAGCTCGTAGGCGTGGTGGTGCGCGGCCCGGCTGAGCCGGGACCACAGCTCCTCCGCAGCGGGTCCGACATCGGGCTCCCGGTGGCGCAGCACGACGAACTGGGCCCGCCGGTTCGTCGTCGCGACGGCCGGGATCGTGCGGGCCCAGTAGCCGTCGACCGCGTGCTCGACGGCGATCCGGATCAGCCAGGTACAGGCCCGCGGCCACACGGCTGCCTCGACCAGTTCCGGCTCGCGCAGCAGCCGGTCCGCGACGGCGAGTCGCCGGTCCACCCCGGCCGGGGTCACCCCTGCAGCCACAGGGCCAGCCCTTCGACCTCGCGCAGGAACGGGCCCAGGTGCCCGCCGAGCCCGGCGTGCGCGCCCTTCTTGCAGGACTGGAACGCGTCGGTCGCACGCGACCCGCGCGCCGAGGTGATCCGTTTCAGCAGGTCACTGCCGCGATGGAGGTCGTCGAACAGCGCCAGCGTCGCGATCTGGTGGGTGGTGCGGGCCTCGGCGATGGCCCGCTCGACGTCGGCGTGGGGCTCGCCACGGGACAGCCGGGTGGCGCGGATCCGGATGTGGCAGGCCGCCTCGACCGCGCTGCGGCAGCAGGTCGCGACGAGCTCGCCGCGGACGTCGTCGGGCAGGCCGTCGGCCTTCGCCAGTGCGCGGGCGTCTCCGAGGTAGCGGCGTACCGGATCACTGCCCGGGTGGATCTCCACCGCGGACCGTTCGCGGCGCTGGACCTCCCAGATCGTGGCGGGCCGCTGCAGGCGGCGCACCGAGTCGGCGAGGCGGTCGTCATGACTGAACACCACCACCTGGCGGTCCCGGGCCACCTCGGAGAGCAGGGCGGCCAGACCGTCCACCTTGGCCGGGTCCATCGCCTGCACCGGGTCGTCGATCATGACGAACCGGAACGGGCTCTCCCCGACGGTCGCGCGTGGCAGGAACAGCGACAGGCCCAGCGCGTGCAGCTCGCCCTGGCTCATCACACCCAGTGCGGTGCCGCCGTCGGCATCGTCGATGCTGACGTCGAGCGCGACGCGGCGACGCGGTCCCTTGCCGTCGAGGCGGACCGGGCCGAGCGCCACGTTGCTCTGCTGACGCAGCGCGTTCCAGACCTGCTGGGACGCGCCGGCGAACGGGGCCAGGCGCTCGTCGCGCAGCGTGCCTGCGGTGGCGGCCAGCCAGGTGTCGGCCGCGGCGAGGCGCGTGCGCGCGGGCTGGTCGCGCTGGACGGCGAGCGCGTCGTCGTGCCAGGTGGCCAGGCGCCGGGCCAGGGGCGACCACACCTCGTCGCGATGGGTCAGCTCGGCCTCCGCCGCCTTCCGTGCCGCCTCCAGCGCGGCGGCCAGCGGGCCGTACGCGGCCTCGATCGCGTCCGGGTCGGCGGCCGCGGCGGTCCACGCGTCGAGCGCGACGGCGAGGGACGTGGTGTCGACGGGGGCGTCCAGGACCGGCCGCGGGACGGCGGCGGTGAGCGCGGCCGCCTCGGCGATCGCGGTGTCCAGGTCACGCGTGGCCGCCCGCAGCGCGTCGGCGGCGGCCTCCAGCTCGGTCGCGCGCGCGGTGGCGCGGTCGTGCCAGCCGGCGTCGAGCGTCCCGGACCCGCACACCGGGCACGGTGCGTCCCCGTGCCCCGAGTGGTGGGCCAGCGCCGCCCGCAGCAGGGTCGCGGTGTCGTCGGCGGTGCGGGCGTCGTCGGTGGCGATTCCCTCGTGCGCCGCCCGGGTCCGCCGCAGGCGGTGCACGACCGTCGCGACCCGCTCGGGGTCCGGTGGGTCGGTCCCCAGCAGGGCACGGAGGGCCACGCCGTCCCCGGTGTCGGCGTCGGACCCGGCGGCCAGCGCCGCGACGTCCTCCAGGTCGGGCGCGGTCTTCTTCAGCAGGACGGCCGCGGCGGAGGCCCGGTGGTCCTCGACCTGATCGAGTGCCTCGCGCAGCGGCTTGCGGGCGGCGTTGACGGCGCGGGCGGCGTCGTCGAGGGGTCTGCGGGCGGTCTTGAGCCGGTCCTGGGCCTCGGTGAGCGGACCCAGGCCGAGCAGCCGGAACAGCGCGTCGTGCAGCTCGCTCGGCTTGCCGTCGATCAGCGCACCCAGCTCGCCGTAGGACAGGAACGGGCGGTAGGTGTCCATGTCCTCACGCCAGGCGCCTCCGTCGTACCCGGTGCGTCTCGCCCCCGGTTCCTGCACGGTCCACACCGCGTCGTCGAGTCCCGAACCGGGCGCCCAGGTCCGGCTGATCCTGGTGGTGCCGGGCGCGCCGGCGGTCACGAGATCGACCGACACCGACGTCGGCCCGGTGGCGTGCAGGTTGCGCCATCCCTCCTTCCAGATCACCGACGTGCGGTTGCGCCAGCGGCTGCTCGTCCCGGTCAGGGCGAGCTCGGCACCCTCGGCGAAGCTGGACTTGCCCGACCCGTTGCGACCGGTGACCAGGGTCAGCCCGGGACCGGGCCGCAACGGCAGGGTCTGCACGTCGGCGACCCCGCGGAACCCCTCGACGTGCACGGCGGCGAGGTAGGCCTCCGGTCGGGCGGACGGCACGGCCGGTGCCCGGGGGTCGGCGGCCGGGGTCGACCTCCCGGCGAGGGCGTCGGCGAGGTCCTGGGTGCCCGACCAGGCGGCGAGGACCAGGCCGGCGACGTCGTCGCCGATCGCCTCGTCGGCGAGCAACCGCTCCACCAGCAGGTCGTGCAGCCCGCGTTCGGCCTCGTGCATCGGCTCCCTCTCGTCGGTGACCAGGTGACGCGAACGGTAGCGGTGGCCCCCGACAGTCACCTCTTGCCGAGCCGGGTCAGCAGCTCCCGGACGGCGTCACCGGTCGCCGTCGCGGTCTCGTCCGCATCCATCGCGGACGCGAGCGCGGTGAGCCGGTCGGCGAGCCGGCGCTCGGCGTCGGGCAACAGGTCGCGGAACCGGGGGTCGAGCACGTGGCCGAGCCCGCGATCGGTGTCGGCGAGCAGGTGGTCGAGCGCGATCTCCTGGCGCCTGGCCTGCTCGGCGACGTCGTCCCCGCCCACGGGCACGAAGTCGAGGTCGCTGCGCCACAGCGTGTCGCGCAGGGTGGACGGCTCCAGCACCAGCGCGGTGCCCAGCGTGCGGCGGTGCCCGCCGGCGACCGCGCGCACGTCGTGCATGACCTCGTGGAAGTGGTCGTCGGACAGTCCGAAGCCGACGAACAGCAGGTGGCGGGTCAGCAGCAGCGCCTTGGCGAGAGCCGAGAGCGCCTCGCGGCCGTTGCGGTAGCCGAGGTAGTCCCGCCTGGTCAGGACGATCGAGTCCGGACGGGACACCGAGCCATGCAGCTTGAGCAGCCAGCGGTCACCGGAGTCCGCGGCGTCGAAGGGCAGGACGGCGGTCCGCCGGCCGGCGTCGGCGCTCGCCATCTCGTAGAGCTCGTCGTAGTTCAGGGTGACGGCCTCGCCGGTGGGCAGCCCGGCGAGCAGCGCCGGGGCGAGCCCGTAGCGGTCGGCCCGGGTGCGCTTCGCGATCTCGGTGGTGAACGCGGCCCGGTCGGTGTGGAGGCCCTGCAGGATCTCGGCCTGGTCGAGCACCGGCAGCGCCGCGAACTCCCTCTCGGAACCGGCGGGCAGCCGGTCGCGGGCGAGGGTGGCGAGGAGGTCTGCCCAGGTCGGCAGGCCCGCGGAGATCGACACCCCGGCCCCGATGAACGGGACGAGCAGTCCCCGGCGGGCGTACCCGGCAACGGTGCGCAGCGTGGCCCGGAGCCGGTCGTCCAGCTCGGGCCACCAGCGCCCGGGGTCGCGACGCCGGTACTCCTGGGCCTGCGCGAGGTCGGCCGGCTCACGCAGCACGAGCGCGACGTCGACCCCGTGCCCGCTCGCGACCTCCCGGCCGACGTCCAGCGCGATCCGGATCAGCTCGCCGCGCAGCGGGTCGCCACCGCCCCCGGAGCTGCCGAACAGCGGCATGGCGATCAGCGGGACGGCCCGCCGTGACGGCCCGGCCACCCGCGCCGCCGCGGTCAGCCCCTCGGTCAGCGGACGACGGACGTCGTCGCCGCAGCCGACCCCGGTGAACGGGACGGCGGTCAGGACGGGACGCGGACCGTCACCGTCCGGCAACGGGGTCGCCAGGATCTCCTCGGCGCCGAACCGGCGGCGCAGGCCGGGGTCCAGCGCGGCCACCCGCGCCTCGACATCTGGGGTGCGCCAGGCCGGAGTGATCGTCAGCAGGCGGTCGGTGGGGAGGAGCCGGGCGTCACAGGCGAAGCGGATGAGGTCGCCGGGGACGACGAAGACGTGACCCATTCACGACACCTTGCCGCATTACCGGTCGCGCTTGGCGACCCCATCGTGCCGTGCGACCAGATGCGTCGTTGCGCCGATCACCGACGAGAGGAACCCGAGGACATGATCGAGAGCATCGCTGCGGTGGTCACCGCGGTCGGCGTGGTGTTCGCAGGGCTGCAGCTACGGGCCGCGCAGGTCCAGCGCGTCCGCGAGTTCGAGAGCCTGTACGTGCAGCGCTACTGGAAGATCGTGGACGGGCTTCCGCTCGGCGAGCTCGACTCCGGAACTCCCTACGAGCAACTCTCCGAGAAGGACCGGAAGTCCGTCGAGATGTACGTGCTCCTGTGCGAGGACCAGTACGAGATGCGCAAGGAGGGGGCGATCTCGCGTTCTACCTTCGCCATCTGGCGACAGGGCATCGACAATGTGCGTGAGAGGGAGCCGTTCCTCGGAGCGGCTGCCCAGATCCAGGCCCGGCGGAACACGACGTTGACACTGTTGAGGACGAACGCTGCACACGACCCGTTCGACGGGCGACGCGTCTCCGGGTGGGTGCGGGGAGTCGGCTGACCATAGGGCTGGGTCGTCCGCGCGTACCGCTATCGTCATCGCAGTGGCATCGGTGGTCGGTCGCCGACCTCATCCGCAAGCTGCCGGCCGGTGGGGCGCATCGGGCCGAACCGCGCCGGCGACCGGTCCTCACATTCCTGTCGGGGGATGATCCCGGACACCTTCTGTGTTGTCGCCGATTCTGCACTGACGGATGGAAAGAGCGTCGCCGCAGCTCACGGCCCCGATGTGGTCCGATGCCAACGCATTCTTCCTGCAACAGGAATGCAGGTAATCCGTTGGGGCGATGCGATTCTCCGTCTACGGTGACCGCATTCGCAGACAACGGGAGGTCCGGAGTGCGGTCGTTGACGGGTGATCCCCGGTTCCGGCGGTTGTTCACCGCTCAGGTGGTCGCCCTGGTCGGCACCGGTCTGACGACGGTGGCGCTCGGCCTGCTCGCCTACGACCTCGCCGGGGAGCGGGCGACGGTCGTCCTCGGCTCGGTGCTCGCGGTCAAGATGGTCGCCTACGTGCTGGTGTCGCCGATGGTCGGCGCCGTCGCCGACCGCGTCCCGCGCCGGACGATCATGCTGGGCGCGAACCTGGTCCGCGGTGCGGTCGTGCTCGCGCTGCCGCTGGTCGACCGGCTGTGGCAGGTGTTCGTGCTGGTCGCCGTGCTGCAGGCGGCGTCGGCCACGTTCACCCCGGTGTTCCAGTCGACGCTGCCCGACATCGTCACCGACGAGGGGGACTACGCGCGGGCGCTCTCGGCGTCGCAGCTCGCGAGCAGCCTGGAGACCGTGCTGAGCCCGCTGCTCGCCGCGGCGGCGCTGGCCGTGCTCACCTACGACGCCCTGTTCGTCGCCACCTCGGCCGGGTTCGCCGCCTCCGCCGCGCTGGTCGTGGCCACCCGGGTCCCGGACGTGACCGCGCGGACCCCGGGCGGGTTCGCCACCCGCCTCTCGGTCGGGGTGCGGCTCTTCCGCGCGACGCCGCAGCTGCGCGGGCTGCTCGCGCTCAACCTCGTGGTCGCCGCGACCGGGGCGATCTCGCTGGTCACCACCACCAACGTGGTGCGCGACCTGCTCGGCGGGACCGACGCCGACGTCGGGCTGCTGCTCGCCGTCGCCGGTGCCGGGACCGCGGTCGCCGCGCTGACCGCGCCGCGGGCGGCGAGCCGACGCCCGGAGCGGACGGTCATGCTCACCGGGGCCGCGGTCTCGGTCGCCGCGACCGCGGTGACGCTGCTCGTCGCGGTCGCACCGTCCTGGCCCGCGGCCGTCGTCGCGTGGGCGCTGGTCGGGTTCGGGCCGGGCCGGATCACCGTCGTCACCGGCCGGGTGCTGCGCCGCTCCGGTGCCCCCGCCCACCGGCCCGCCCTGTTCAGTGCCCAGTTCTCGCTGTCGCACGCCTGCTGGCTGGTGACCTACCCGCTCACCGGATGGCTGGCCGCCGACGCCGGGTTCGGTCCGGCGTGGACGGTCCTGGCGCTGCTCGCGGCCGGGGGAGCCGTCACCGCGGCGCTGGTCTGGCCGGCCCGTGGCGGCGACGTCGTCCGGCACCGGCACGATCCGCAGGCCGACCACGGCCATCTCGCCGACGCCGTCGCCACGGCCCGCGGCTGGACGCACTCCCACCGGGTCCGGGTCGACGAGCACCACCCGCACGGTCCGGTCCCGGTGTGATCCGGTGCCCCGTCACGGGCACGGGGCGGCCGTCACCCGTGGCGGTGTCGCGCGCCCACTGCCGGTGACCGTCGTCGCCGGTCAGCGGGGGTCGCGACCGATGAAGGCGAGGAACCGGGTCTGCACGTCGGCGTCGTCGGGCACGTCGACCCGCGGCCCGTACTGACCGCTCCCGCGCATCAGGTCCTCGATCGTCCGCATGCCCTCGAGCATCACCGCGCACCGCTGCGGGTCCAGGGTCTCGTCCTGACCGGTCGCGCGGGCGAGGTCCCAGGTGTGCATGAAGACGTCGGCGGTGAACAGCCGGCTCACCGCGTCGGGCACGGACAGGTCCCCGACGTGCGGGTTGCTCAGCCTGCGCGCGGCCGTGGCGGGGTCGTCGAGGAGCGCCTGCACGGCGTCGCGGACGGTCGTCCAGGCGCCGGCGGGGTCGTCCTCGACGTCCGGGCCGCGGGGCAGGGTGATCCCGGCCCCGGACTCCAGGAAGGCCGGGAACCACTCGACCAGGTGCCCGACGACGTCGCGGGCCCGCCAGCCCCCGACCGGCGACGGGCGGTCCCACGCGTCGCCGGTGGCACCGGTGACGATCTCGGAGAACCGGCCCGCGACCTCGCGGAACTCGTCGGCGGGGGAGAGGGCGGGATCCATGTGATCGACTCCTCGGGGCGGCCGGTGGACGGGGTGCCCATCCTGCCCGCTCCGGCGCTACCGGGACGTCCGGGCGACCGGCCGCGGCCGCATCCGCGGCGCGTCGTCGACGTCGGGTCCGCCGGCGGCCGTCGCCGCGGAGTGCTCGGCCCCGTGCGCCGGTCCGGCCACCCCGAGGAAGGGCCGCACGAACCGCGCGGTCCGCTCGAGCACCTCGTCGTGGACGTCGGCCGGGGCCGTGGCCGGCTGGGCCTGCACGATCACCTCGCCCGCCCAGGGCAGCGCCGGGTCGGCGAGCAGGTCGTCGATCATCCGGCCCGTCGAGTGCCCGGCGGGCAGCGGGCGGGACAGCGCGACGCGCGGCCCGCCCCGGGCGTAGGTCCAGTACCGGGCGAGGTCGGCGACGACCGAGGGGTCCGCCGCGGGCGGCCTGCCCGACAGGACGCCCACCCCGCGGGCGGCCGCGGCGTCGACCGACGCCGACGTCCCCGTCGCCCACCAGGTCCGCTGCGTGGCCAGCGCCGGCGGCAGCAGCTCCAGCAGGACGTCGAGCGCGGCGAGGGTGTCGCGGTGCCGGTCGTCGTGGTGCCGGCCGAAACGGCGGGCCGCGTCGGGATCGGCACCGGCACCGATGCCGAGCTCCAGACGTCCACCGGACAGCGCGTCGAGCACCGCGGCGTCCTCGGCGAGCCGGCGCGGGTCCTCCAGCGGCAGCGCGACCACGGCGGTCCCCAGCCGGATCAGCCGCGTCCGCTCGGCGACGGCGGCCAGCAGCACCAGCGGCGACGGCAGCCGCCCGCCGAGGTGGCCGTCGTGGTGCTGGGCGACCCAGAACGAGTCGTACCCCAGCTCCTCGGCGCGCTCGGCCAGCCGGAGGGTCTCGCGGAACGCCCGTGACGGATCGTCACCGGTGACGTGCGTGAGGTAACCGAGCCGCATGCGGTGGCACGCTATCCGGCGCGCGCACGCGCTCCGTCGGGTGATCCGGCCGGACGCGGCTCCGGTAGCCTCCGGTCACCTTGCGGCGGTAGCTCAACTGGTCAGAGCAGCGGACTCATAACCCGTCAGGTTGCCGGTTCGAACCCGGCCCGCCGCACAGAAGTGCAGCTCAGAGCGTTGCGCACCTCGGACCAGATGCGCTCTTCGCGCCACAGCGCGAGCAGGTCCAGGATCGGCTCGGGCAGCCGCCCGCCCGGGATCCTCCGACTCGGTCCCCACTCCGGGACCGCGGTCGGGAGACCGTCAGGTGTTGTGCCGGTCTCGATGAGGTCCATTGGGTGCCAGCGGACCTCATGTTCGCTGCCGCGGGCGGCGTCGAGCACGACCAGCCCGGACGGCAGTGATGGCGGTCGCTGCAGCGCGATCGAGAGGTCGGCCTGCTCCCAGATGAGGACCACACGCGACGCCTGCGTCAGCGACGCGATCCAGCCCAGACCCGCGATGGCTCGGTGAGCGTCGTCTCCGCGGTAGAACGGGCGTGACCGCAAGTAGCCGACATAGGGGAGGCGCGGTAGCTCGGCGCACAACAGGTGCACCGTCGGCGGAGGAACCCACCCTCCCTCCGCCAGCATGGCTGCGGTTGTATCGACTGCGTCCTGCTCCAGGTCGTCCACCCATCCCAGCTCTGTCATCGTCCGCATGGGTGCAGTGTGCGCGGTACCTCCGACAGAACGCTGTCGTTGTCGCAGCTCTCAGGTCTGTGTGAGGTTCACAGCTGCTGTCCCCTGCGGCCATGCGCCTTGGTCGTCGTCCGCTCAGATGATTCGGGACAGCACACGTGCGGTCGATCAACTGTCGATGGAGTGGGAACGGGCCGGGGGCGCGCACGGCGTGGACAAGGCCCATCTCGCATCCTCGAACCTGGCGCCCCGTTCCTCCCTGAGCGCGGTGAGCACGTCGGCCCCGGCCGACGTGAGCCGACCCGACGGCCCCGCGACGAGGTAGCGCCAGGGCCGGAGATGCGGCGCAACGACAGCCTGCACCGCTCGTTCCGCGAACACTGCGGCCTCAACGGCTGCGAGACAGGCGGCGTCGGCGATGGCCGTGCACGGCGGAGAGTCGGCGGCTGTGCGGACGGCTTCGGAGCCCGTGCGCACGAGGAGGCTCGTACCGGGGCCCAGATGGCGTGCGGTATCCGCCCATAGACGCGGATCCGCCTCGACCACGACGTCCATGCCGGGCAGACTTCGCAGATCGTCGCCCTTGTCGAGTGGGACGGGGCGTGCACCCGCTTCGCGCAAGGCGACAACGATGCGGCGTCCCATCCTGGTCGATGCTCCTGCGACAGCGCATGTCGCGTCGTCGGTGAGGAACGGATGCACCACGCGGGCGACGGCGTGGGCGGTGTCGGGGCCGGGGTCGTTCCACCTCTTGGTTGCCGGCAGCTCCTCGCACACGGTCCGCAGGCGGTGCGTCGGAGGACGGTCGAGATGCACCAGGGCGGTCCCGACGTCGGTCTCGGCCATGAGGAGGAGGGTGCGAAGCCGGTCGGGGGCAACGGAGGCAGGGAGGTCGTGGACGACGACGGTGAGTCCGAGTTCGTGCAAGAGGCGTTCTCGGGTGCGGTCCACCGTGGCGCGCCCTGACTGTGACCGTGCGAACCGGATGCTCAGAACCCGGCTGTGCGGCGGGTAGGCGGAGAGCAGCAGCCGGTGGGCCCGTCGGACCTCGGCGCGAATGGCGAATCCGGGCACGGCATAAGGCCCCGTGCCGGTGGCGGGCACCCGCGGGGAGCGGGTCACCGCGCGAACACCGGGCGGCGCCGTTCGGCGAAGGCGGCCCGGGCCTCTCGGTAATCGGGATGGTGCTGTGCCAGGCCCTGTGCGTTCGCTTCAGCATCGAGTTGGGTGGCCAGGTCGGTCGTGGCGGCTCCGTGGACGAGCGCGCGGATCGGGCCGGTGCTGGACGACAGCGCTGCGATCGTCCGGGCCAGGTCCAGGGCGCGGGGGAGTGCCTCACCCCCGGGCACGACCTCGTTGACGAGTCCCCAGGTCAGAGCCTGCGGTGCGGGGACCGGACGTCCGGACAGCGCCATTTCCAGGGCCCGTCCAGTACCGATGATGCGCGGCAGGAGCCAGGTGGCTCCGGCGTCGGGCACCAGCCCGACCCGGACGAAGGCGAGACCGAACGAGGCCGTCTCGACGGCGACACGCAGGTCGCACGCGAGCGCGAGCGACACACCCGCGCCGGCGGCGACACCGTTCACTGCTGCGATCAGTGGAGTACGGGCAGCGATCATGTCGCTGATCAGCGGGTTGTAGTAAGTCCGAACCACTTGTTCGGCGTCGCTGGGGCCGCCGTTCAGGTCCGCCCCCGCGGAGAATGCCCGGTCACCGGCACCGGTCAGGACGATCGCCCTGATCCCCGGGTCGTTGTCGCAGGCTCGGAGTTGTTCGCGGAGTTCGACCAGTAGGCCATGGCTGAGCGCGTTCATCCGGTCGGCCCGGTTCAGCGTCATCACGGCGACGGCGTCAT
Organism: Pseudonocardia spirodelae; assembly: GCF_037727765.1. Lineage (NCBI taxonomy): Bacteria > Bacillati > Actinomycetota > Actinomycetes > Pseudonocardiales > Pseudonocardiaceae > Pseudonocardia > Pseudonocardia spirodelae. The sequence continues at coordinate 147,647 of NZ_JBBJUP010000007.1, forward strand.
CGCTCCCGTCGCGATGCACGACGACGTCGTGCATCTGCTCGCTACCGGACATGGAACCTCCAGGGGGTGCTACGGATCGACCAGCTAATTTGAGACTAGCAGAGTCAAAAATCTGTCGAGCCGCCCTGCTCGGCTTGGTGTGGGCTGTAGCTCACCCGTTCGGCCCTGTGTTGTACGTTCTTATGAAGCAGCCACTTACTACCTGGAGGTCGTGCCCATGTCTGGTGTCGCCGTGGACGTCCGCGGACTCACGAAGTCCTTCGGTCCGGCCAACATCTGGTCGGACGTGACCCTCACGCTGCCGCCGGGGGAGGTGTCGGTCCTCCTGGGGCCGTCGGGCACCGGCAAGTCGGTGTTCCTCAAGTCGTTGATCGGGCTTCTGAAGCCCGAGCGCGGCTCGATCGTCATCCACGACACCGACCTACTGAAGTGCTCGGAGTCGCGGCTCTACGAGATCCGGAAGCTGTTCGGCGTGCTGTTCCAGGACGGCGCGCTCTTCGGGTCGATGAACCTCTACGACAACATCGCGTTCCCGCTGCGGGAGCACACCCGGAAGCCGGAGACGGAGATCCGCGACATCGTCGCGGAGAAGATGGAGATGGTCGGGCTCACCGGTGACGAGGGGAAGCTGCCCGGGGAGATCTCCGGCGGCATGCGCAAGCGCGCTGGCCTGGCCCGCGCCCTCGTGCTCGACCCGGAGATCATCCTGTTCGACGAGCCCGATTCCGGCCTGGACCCGGTCCGGACCGCCTACCTCAATCAGCTCATCATCGACCTCAACGCTCAGACCGATTCGACGTTCCTGATCGTCACCCACGACATCAACACCGCCCAGACCGTGCCGGACAACATCGGTCTGCTGTTCCGCAAGCACCTGGCGATGTTCGGCCCACGGGAGCAGCTGCTCACCAGCGAGGAGCCGGTCGTGGCGCAGTTCCTCAACGGTCGTCGACAGGGACCGATCGGCATGTCGGAAGAGAAGGACACGGCCCAGGCGCAGCGGGAGATGGCCGAGGCGGGGGAGCTGGACGGGCTGCCGCCCCTCAAGTCCCAGCTCGCGGCATCGCCCGGGATGCCGGAGCGCAAGGCGGTCGGGAGGCGCCGGGAGAGGGTCTTGTCGATGCTCCCTGAGTTCGCGCCGTCCGCGCGACGGGCTATCCAGGAGTCGTACGGCCTCGTCGGCGCCGGTGCGCCCGCGGGACACGTCCCGAGCGGTCCTGCAGACGCCGCCACGGAGACCTTCCCGCGCGTCGGCAGGCACGACTGGTGAGTCGCGGATGAGGTCTGCCGTCAGGGGCGACGGGGCCGGCGCGCAGTACACTTCGCCGGTGGTCGACGGGTCCCCGCAACGCCGGTCCCGCACCGGTCGTCTCGCGCCGGGGGAAGCCCGGCGGCTGCTGGTTGACTCCGCGCGCGAGCTGTTCGCTCGGCACGGGTACACGCGGACGAGCACGAAGGCGATCGCGCACCGCGCCGGCGTCGCCGAGGTCCTGCTCTTCCGGCACTTCGGAGGGAAGGCGCTCCTGTTCCGGACGGCGGTGCACGAGCCGCTGGTCGAGACCCTGCAGGACTATGTGCGTGCTTGGGAAGCGGGCGAACACGGACCTCCGGTCGCCCGGGCCTTCGTGGCGGCGTTGTTCGACTCCCTGGTCCTGTCGCGCGGCGCCGTCGTCGCCCTGAGCGTCGCACAGGTGCACACCGACGTCGTCCGGGTCGTCCTCGAGGCGGAGGACGACGCTCTGACCGAGGTGCTCCGCCGACTCGAGTACGTCTTCCTCCAAGAGGCGGCCGAGCGCGGGCTGGTCGGGCTGAACCCACCGCTGTCCGTGCGTGGGACTGTCGGCATGCTGGTGGCAACCGCCGTCACCTGGGAATGGCTTCGACGCGACGACGAGGGTCCGCAGGGCTGTGCGGCGAGCGACGCCCGGGACCGGATGGTGGCCGAGTTCGAGCAGCTCATGCTGCACGGCATCTGGCACAGGCAGGCCGACGATGGGTGAGCCGGAGCGCCGCCGTCGCCGCAGTGCCGAAGAGGTCCGGAGCCTGCTGCTCCTGGCAGCGGCCCGGGCGTTCGTCGACCGCGGCTACGCCCAGACCAGCACCCGCGAGATCGCCGGCGACGCCGGCGTCTCACAGCCCTTGCTGTTCCGGCATTTCGGCGGGAAGGCGGGGCTGTTCACGCAGACGGTCGTGGCCGGGTTCGCCGCCGCCTGTGCCGAGTTCGCCGAACGGTGGTGGGCCCCGATCGGCCGGGACGAGCCACGGGCGCGCGCCTTTCTGCGCGACCTGTTCGACGTCCTCGCGGAGAACCGCGAGGCCGTCGTAGCGATGGTCGGGGTCTACGCCTACGAGGCGGACTCCCAGGAACTGTCCCGCGGAGTGGTCGACGTCTTCGCCGCCCTGCTCGGTGTCGTCCGCGACGTGCTGCTGTGCGACACCGAGGGCACGTTCCTGGAGGGGGTGGACGACGTCGACACCCCGGCCGTCGTCCTCGCTGCCCTGCTGGGCTGCGCGGTCTTCGACGACTGGTTGTTCGACGCGCAGCTCCACCGGCCCGAGAACGCGGTCGTCATCGAGGAGCTCTCGACGATCGTGTTGCACGGCTTCACCCATCGACAGGGATAACAGCCGCTCCGGCGCGGCTGCAGGTCGTGCCCGACGCTCGAAGCCACCCGTTCGCGGAGTTGTTGGACGGTTCGTCTAAAAAACATTGGTGACCGGCGTAACTCCGATCGGACCTCCTCGTTGGGCTCGGTGGAGGTTGAGATGCAGTCACTTACTTCGGATCGCAGTGAGGCGATCCCTCGATGAGCGCCGGTCCGATCGGGGCGGTCGCGAAGCCCATCGGCAGCTTCTTCGCGATGGTGCTCGACACTGTGGTGGCGACCTTCAAGCCCCCGTTCCAGTGGCGCGAGTTCATCCAGCAGGCCTGGTTCATCGCCAGCGTGACGTTCGGGCCGACCATCCTGGTCTCCATCCCGTTCACAGTGCTGGTGACGTTCCAGTTCAACAACATCCTCACAGAGGTCGGGGCCATCGACCTCGCCGGTGCGGGGTCGGCCTACGCGACTGTGACTCAGATCGGTCCGATCGGGACGACGTTCGTCGTGGCGGGAGCGAGCGCCACTGCGATCTGCGCGGACATCGGCTCCCGGAAGATCCGGGAGGAGCTCGACGCGATGCAGGTTCTCGGGATCGATCCGATCCACCGCCTGGTGGTGCCGCGCGTGCTCGCGACGATGTTCGTCACGTTCTTCATCAACGGTCTGCTCATTGCCATCGGCATCACGGGTGGCTTCCTGTTCTCGGTGTACCTCCAGGGCGCCAACCCTGGGCAATTCATCGACAGCCTCACGCTGATCACCGGGTCCGGCGAGCTGATCCACAGCCAGATCAAGGCGACGATCTTCGGCATGCTCGGCGGCTTCGTCGCCTGTTACCGCGGGCTGAACGTCGCCGGCGGGGCCAAGGGCGTAGGGAACGCGGTCAACGAGACGGTCGTCTACACGTTCGTTCTGCTGTTCCCGGTGAACGTCGTGCTCAGCCAGCTGCCCTACGCACTCGGACTCCTGGATTAGGAAGCGACATGACCACCCTGAACAGGGAGAACCTGGCAGTGCTGCGCCGGGTCTACGGCGGCCCCCTGTCCGCTCTTGAGGAACTCGGCAAGCAGGCCACCTTCTACACCAAGGCCCTTGCCTGGGTGTACCGCGCGCTGGGCCGGTACAAGAAGGAGGAGGTGCGGCTGATCGCCGAGGTGGGCATGGGCAACGGCGCGCTCGCACTCATCGGAGGGTCCGCGGTCATCAGCGGGTTCATCCTCTTCTTCGGCGGTACCACCGCGGGCGTCCAGGCCTACCAGGCCTTGAACAACATCGACCTGGAGGCGCTGGCTGGATTCACCTCTGCGAACGTCGGAACGCGTCTGCTCGTGCCGATCATCATGGGCGCCGCGCTCGCGGCGACGATCGGGACCGGGTTCACCGCGCAGCTGGGCGCGATGAGGATCAACGAGGAGATCGACGCGATCGAGGTCATGGGTATCCCGTCGATGCCCTACCTTGTCACGACCCGGATCATCGCTGGACTGATCGTCGTCGTGCCGCTCTATGCGGTCGGCCTCGTCATGGCCTACGCCGGGTGGAAGTTCACGCAGGTCGTCGCCTTCGGACTGTCCTCGGGCACCTTCGACCACTACTTCGACACGTTTCTGCAGCCCATCGACATCGTCTACGCGATGTTGCAGGGCCTGGCCCAGGTCGTGGTGGTCGTACTGATCCACACGTACTACGGCTTCAACGCCACGGGCGGGCCCGTGGGCGTCGGGGAGGCGGTCGGTCGCGCGGTCCGGCTGTCCCTGATCGCCGTCATGACTGCTGCCCTGGCCGTCGCGATGGCGGTCTACGGCGGCGCCGACACCTTCCGGATCTCGGGGTGAGGAATGAGTGAATCGACCACGCGCAGAGCGGATCTGCGGATCCGCGGTCTCGCGCTCCTGGTCGTGATCGGGCTGCTGTTCTGGCTCACGATCGCGATGTACCAGCAGGCATTCCGGTCCACCGTGGACGTCACGCTCGAGGCAGACCGCAGCGGACTGCAGATGCAGGCCGGGAACCTCGTCAAGATGCGCAACGTCGACGTCGGTCGAGTCTCGTCCGTCGACCTCGCACCGGACGGCACCACCGCCGTCCTCACGCTCGCGATGGAACCCGAGCTGGTCGACCGGATCCCTGCGAACCCGCGGATCGACCTGTTCCAGCTCACCGCCTTCGGCAACAAGTACGTCAGCATGTCCGATCCCGACCAGCCGACCGGGTCGCTGTCCGCAGGCCAGGTCCTGCGGTCCGACCATGTGAGCGTCGAGGCGAACACCGTCCTCGCGAGTCTGCAGCGGGTGGTCACGACCGTGCAGCCGGCCAAGCTCGCCGCGACCTTGGGCGCGGTCGCCGAGGCACTGCGCGGTCAGGGCGACCGGCTCGGCCGGACGCTCGACCTGTCGGCCGGCTACCTGGAGAAGATCAACTCCGACCTACCGACCCTGCAGCGGGACCTGCAGCTCACCGGCGAGGTGGCGAACCTCTACGGCGACGTCGCTCCGGATCTCATGACGATCCTGCGCAACGTCACGGTCACCGGGAACACGCTCGTCGAGAAGCAGCAGCAGCTGAACCAGACGCTGGTGCAGCTGACCACGCTGGGGGACACCGCGGGGGACACGCTCGCCGTGAACGGCAACGGCATCGTCACGATGCTGGACACCCTCCGGCCCACGACCTCGCTGGTCGCGCGGTACTCGCCGATGCTGACCTGCTGGTTGCAGGGCGTCGACGAGGCCTACAAGCGACTGCGCGGACCGGTCGGCGGATCGGTCGGTGGGGCAGCGACCTACACGACCGTCCAACCGGGCGACGACCCCTACACGGTCGACGAGCCGAACCTGGTCACCGCGAACTCCGGCCCCGACTGTCACGGCCTTCCCTACATCGGCGCGGACCAGATCCCGCGCCCCGCCGACAAGAACGATCCGACGGCAGACCTGGACGCGACCGACAACCGCCTGCGTACCGGTGATCAGACCCTGATCACACAGCTCTTCGGCCCGCTCGGCGGACTCGCCCCGGCAGAGGGAGGCGACCGGTGAGCAGCACGTCCAAGGCACTCAGCATCCGCCGGCCACTGATGAACATCATCATCTTCTTCGGTGCCACGTTGATGGTGCTCGTCCTGCTGTTCATGCAGTTCGGCGCGGTGCGGCTGACCCCGACGAAGGACTACTACGCGGTGCTCGCCAGCTCCTCGGGCATCAAGGACGGCGAGTCCGTCCGGATCGCGGGGGTGGAGGTCGGGAAGGTCCGGTCGGTCGAGGTCTGGGAGGGCGACCGCGCGCGGGTCGGATTCGACGTCGACGCGGACAAGCCGCTGACCGGCGGCACCCGGGCTGTCGTCCGCTACGCGAACCTCACCGGGGACAGGTTCCTCGAGCTCGCCGACGGACCCGGCCCGGCGGACCGACTCGCCGAGGGCGGCACGATCCCCCTGGAACGCACCCAGCCGGCGCTCGACATCGACGTCCTGCTGCAGGGCTTCACCCCGCTGCTTCAGGGACTGTCCCCGGAGCAGGTGAACCAGTTCGCCGGTGAGGTGGTGACCGTCCTGCAGGGACAGGGCGGCACCATCGAGTCGCTGTTCACCAGTACATCGGCTCTCACGAACTCGCTCGCGGACCGTGACCAGGTGATCGGCGAGGTCGTCACCAACCTCAACACCGTCCTCGGCACCCTCAACGACAGGGGCGACCAGGTCTCCGAGACGGTCGTGCGGCTGCAGCAGCTCGTGTCGGGGCTCTCGGCCGACCGGGAGCGCATCGGCGGCTCACTCGAGCACATCGACGCACTGACCACCAGCGTCGCGGGCCTCCTGGTCGACGCTCGGCCTCCGCTGAAGGGGACCCTCGAGCAGCTCGGACGTACGGCGACACAGCTCGATGAGGGCCGGGACACCGTCGACGAGGTCCTGAGGACCCTGCCCGGTGCGTACTACGCGATGCACCGGGCCGGATCGCACGGCAGCTACTTCAACTTCTACCTGTGCACCGTGCGGGTGAAGCTGACCGGTCCGGACGGCGATCCCTTCTTCACCCCCTACTTCGGGCCGAACTCCCAGATCGACCGGTGCAAGGACAACCCATGAACCTCCGATTCAGTGAGAAGAACCCCGTGGTCATCGGGGTGGTCGGGGTCCTCGTGATCGTCGGCCTCGTCCTCGGGTCGCTGTCGCTGACGGCGTTGCCGTGGGTCGGCGGCGACGTGTACGAGGCCGAGTTCACCGAGGCCGGCGGGCTCGACTCCGGAGACAAGGTGCGCATCGCCGGGGTCGAGACCGGCGAGGTCCGCGACGTCACGCTCGACGGGGCGAAGGTCGTCGTCTCCTTCGCGCTCAAGGGCGACGCACCGGGCGACGTCAGCCGGGCCGCGATCAAGACGCAGACTCTCCTCGGCCAGCGGTACCTCGATATCCAGCCCGCGGGCCGACAGGCGATGGCTCCCGGGGACGTGATTCCCGTCGACCGCACCTCGGCGCCCTACAGCGTCAGCCAGGGTCTGGAGGACGTCACCCGCACGGTCGGGCAGATCGACACCCCCAAGGTCTCCGAGGCACTCGACACCGTCGCGACCACCTTCCGCGACACCCCGGACGATGTCACCGCCACCCTGGACGGTCTCACCCGGATCTCAGAGACGATCAACTCCCGCGACCGGGCGCTGCTCGACCTGCTCAACAACGCCGAGGGCACCACGGCCATCCTGCGCGACCGCTCCGGGGAGCTCACCACCCTGCTGCGTGACGGCAACGCCCTGCTGTCCGAGCTGGAGGCCCGCCGCGAGGTCATCCGGCGCCTGCTCGCGAACGCCGAGACGGTGTTCACGCAGGTCCGCGGGCTGATCGCGGACAACCGAGAGCAGATCGGGCCCGTACTCGACCGGACGAACAGGGTGCTGGCGCTGCTGCGGGAGAACGAAGGGAACCTGACGTCGGCGATCGAACGGCTGGGCCCGTTCGCCCGGTCGTTGGGCGAGATCATCGCGTCCGGGCCGTTCTTCGGCGCGCACATCGAGAACCTCACCCTCGGCAACGTCGTTCCGCTGGAGTCGTACCTCGGCTCGCTCACCGAGAACGTCCCGCCGCTCGGCCCCGGGGCTGCCGAACCGCCGCCGCAGAGCGAGGGATCGCCCCTGTCGTCCCTACTGGGACAGGGAGGAAACTGATGTCCAGCACTGAGAACGCCACCCGGAAGCGGATGGTCTCGCTGCTCGCGATGTTGTTGGTGGCAGCGATGGTCGCAGCCGTCGCCGTCGTCCTGCTGTCCGGTGGCACCCGGTCCGGCAGCGCGTACTTCGCATCGGTCAAGAACCTCTACGCCGGCGACACCGTCCGCATCCTCGGGGTCCGCGTGGGCACGATCGACGCGGTGGTCCCCGAGGGCGACCGCGTCCGCGTCGACTTCACCTACGACGCCGACCACAAGGTCCCGGCCGACACCGGGGCCGCGATCATCTCGCCGACGCTGGTCAGCACCCGCTTCCTCCAACTGGCGCCTGCGTACACGGGGGGACCGGAGTTCGCGGACGGAGCGACGATCCCGATCGAGAAGACGGCGTCGCCGATGGAGTTCGACGACCTCAAGAAGCAACTGGGGCGGCTCTCCACCGAGCTCGGTCCGGACGGTGCAAACCGGGACGGTTCGCTCTCTCGCGCACTGGACGTCACGGCGCAGAACGCGCAGGGGCAGGGCGACCGGTTCCGCACGACGATCTCGGAGCTCTCCCGTGCAGTCGACACCCTCTCGCAGGGGCGGGGCGACCTGTTCGGCACCGTTCGCAACCTGCAGGTGTTCGTGTCGGCGTTGAGCACGAGCCAGGACCAGATCGTCGAGTTCAACCAGAGGCTCGCGTCGGTGTCGGACATCCTCGCGTCCAACCGCACCCAGCTCGCCACCGCACTGTCCGAGTTCGACGCGCTCGCCGGCGAGGTGCAGACCTTCGTCGGCGACAACCGCGGACGGATCGGGCAGACCGTCGACCAGGCAGGTCAGGTCTCCCGGGCACTCGCCGAGCAGCGCGACGACATCGCACTCGCCCTGCAGGTCGCGGGCCCCGCCATCCAGAACTTCTACAACACCTACGCCGTGGGCGGTAACGCCGTGACGGGCTACCTGAACGTTCCCAACCTCCGCAACCCCGGACAGTTCGTGTGTTCCGGGATCGCAGCGGCGGCCGCGTCCAACCCGGAGGAGGCGACGAACGCATGCCAGACCTACCTTGGCCCGCTCGCGCAGATGCTGGCGGTCCAGCAGCCCCCGATCGGGATCAACCCCCTCACCCGCCGGGGCGGTGGCGTCGCGCCCTCCACTCTCCCGGACGACACCACCGGCAGCCCCGCCCCATCGCCGGAGCAGAACGTCTCGCCGATTCCTGGCCAGGGCGGCAACGGTGCGGTCCCCGACCTCGGCGGGCTGCTCACCCCTGGCGGTGGCCGGTGATCGGGCGGTCGGGGCGGCGCGCCCTCGTCGGCGCGGTACTCGCCGTCGGGCTCCTGGCGATCTCGGCATGCGACTATCGAGGTATCAACTCGATCCGGCTCCCGGGCACGGTCGGTGCGGGTGACGGCGCCTATACGGTCACGATCCGGATGCGCGACGTCACCAACATCGTTGAGAACGCCCCGGTCCGGGTCGGGGACATGGCGGTCGGCAGCGTCGCCGGCGTCGCTGTCGACGGCTGGGACGCGGTGGTGAGGGTGAACCTGCGCGACGACGTCGTCCTCCCGGCGAACGCAGTCGCCCGAGCCGGTCAGACCAGCCTGCTCGGTGCCAAGCACATCGAACTGTCCGCGCCGTCCGACGTGCCCCCCGAGGGAAGACTCGCTGACGGCGCCGTCGTCCCGGTCGAACGGACCGCAGCGTTCCCCTCGACCGAGGACGTGCTGGCGTCCACCGCCCTGTTGCTCAACGGCGGCGGCCTCGAACAGATCAAGACGATCACCGCGGAGGTCAACCGGGCTCTCGGCGGCCGGGAGGAGTCGGCCCGCGCCGCGCTGGAGAACCTGGCGACCTTCACCCAGGGCCTCGACCGCCAGAAGGGCGACATCATCGCGGCCATCGAGGGGCTCAACCGGTTCTCCGGAACGGTCGCCCGCGAACGGGACACCCTCACCGGGGCGCTCGACGCGCTCCCGCCGGCGCTGACCACGCTGGAGCAGGAACGAGCCCAGCTCGTACGGACCCTGGAGAGCCTGGGCCGTTTCGGCGACGTCGCATCCGACGTGCTGAATCGCAGCAAGGACGACCTGGTCGGGAACCTGAACGACCTGCAGCCGTCCCTGAGGGCGCTCGCGGATTCCGGGACCTCCCTGACGGACTCGCTGCGTCTGCTGCCGACTCTGGTGTTCCCGCTGGACACCGTGCACAACACCTTCCGCGGCGACTACGTCAGCCTCTACGCGACCATCGACCTCACCCTGGGCACACTCGACCGGACCTGGCTGGCAGGGACGCCGGCCGAGGGTTCCCTCGTCGCCCTCGAGAACAACCTGAAGGCGGGCCGCGGGGTCAGTGGTCAGGTGACCGATCCGCTCGCCGGCCCCCTCGGTCTCGGTGGGGTCGTCCTGGCACCGGACGACCCCACCCCCGCTCCGGCCCCGGCCGCACCCCCGTCGGAGACCGGGCCCGGAGCGACGCCCCCCTCGCCGGTCGCGCCCCCCGCCACACCCGACCCCGATCCAGAGGCGCCGTCCGACCCCGGACTGGTCGGTTCCCTGCTCGGCGGAGGAAACTCATGATTCCCCGGTTCGTCAAGATCCAGCTCGCCGTGTTCACCGTCATCTCCCTGCTGGCGATCGGCACGGTGGCATTCGTCTACGCCAAGGTGCCGACCCTGCTCGGCTGGGGCCGGATGACGGTCTCGGCCGAGTTCCGCGACGGGGCCGGCCTCTACCCGAACGCCAACGTCACCTACCGCGGTGCGACGGTCGGCCGGGTCACCGCTCTCACTCTCGGCGAACACGGCGGCGTCACCGCGACGCTGTCCATCGACCAGGACGCCGCCGTCCCCGCCGACACGACCGCCGAGATCCACAGCGTGTCGGCCATCGGCGAGCAGTACGTCGACCTCGTCCCCGCCACGGCGAGAGGACCGGTACTCGCCGCGGGTTCGACGATCACGTTGGACCGCACCAGCGTCCCCCAGCAGATCGGACCGGTCCTCGACGCGACCGACCGCCTGCTCGACTCGGTCCCGCAGGAGAGCCTGCGCACCGTCGTCGACGAGTTCCACCGGGGGTTCGCGGGCACCGGTCCGGAGCTGCGCCGACTGTTGGACGGGGTGAACTCGCTGGTCGAGGAGGCAGACGCCAACTACGAGCCGACCCAGCGGCTGCTCAACGAGGTGGGCCCGCTGCTGGAGACCCAGACCGCGACCAGCGACGAGATCCGCGCGTGGACCCGGGATCTCGCCCTCTTCAGCGACACCCTCCGAGAGAGCGACCCGCAGCTACGCGGCGTCGTCGACCGGGTGCCCGGGGCCGCGGCGGAACTGACCGGCCTCTTCCGCGACCTCCGGCCGACCCTGCCGATCCTGCTGGCCAACCTCACGACGGTGAACCAGGTGCTGGCGACCTACAACCCGAGCCTGGAACAGATCCTCGTGATCTATCCGAAGGTCACGGCCATGGAGCAGGCGGTCACCGACCCGCGGCTCGACGGGCTCATCGGGCTGAACCTCAAGCTGAACGTCAACAACCCACCGCAGTGCACGACCGGCTACCAGCCGTACGGTAGCCCTGACGGGCCGCGGCAGCCGTTCGACCTCTCCGAGGCGCCTACGGCGACGGACAGCTACTGCAAGCTGCCGCAGGACGACCCCAGCGTCGTCCGCGGCGCCCGCAACCTGCCCTGTCTCGAAGGTGTTCCCGGACGCCGGGCAGCGAGCCCGGCCGAGTGCCGGGGCGACGACGGCTTCGTGCCCACCGGGACGGCCCCGCCGACGGTGGGAGTTCCCGGCGGTGCGGTCGTCACCGCTCCCTACGACCCGGTCTCCGGCCAGGTCCTCGGTGCTGACGAGCCGCTGTTCGTCGTGGGCGGGTCCGGCACCCCGACGAATGGAGAGGAACCGACATGGGAAGACCTGATGCGGGCTCCGGTGACGCGGTGAACACGTCCGACCCAGTGACCGAGGAGCAGGCGGTCGACGCCGCCGCGGAGCGGTCGGACAGCCCGACGGCAGCTGGCGGACGACTGCCCAGACTGCTGCCCGCGATCGCGGTCGGTGCGGTCGCACTGGCTCTCCTGGCGGCGGCCGTCGTGTTCGGCGTCCGGTGGGCGGGCGAGCTGTCCCGCGATGCTCTCCACGAGGAGGTGCTCCAGGCAGGACGTCAGGCCGCGGTCAACCTCACGACCATCCACCACGAGACAGCCGAGGCGGACGTCGCTCGGCTGATGGCGAACGCCACGGGGGACTTCGGGACCCAGTTCGGCCAGAACCAGCAGTCGTTCGTCGACATCGTGACGAAGGCGAAGGTCGACACGACCGGTGAGGTGGTCGAGGCCGCGGTCGACCGGGTCGACGAGTCCTCTGCATCGGTCCTGGTCGCGGTGCGCTCCCAGGTCACCAACGCGGCGACCGCAGAACCCCAGAACCGGGACTACCGAATGGCGGTGGACCTGCAGCGCCAGCCGGACGGCCGATGGCTCGCCTCGGGCGTGGAGTTCGTCCCGTGACGGGCCCGGGCCGACCGACGCCGATCGAGAAGGAGACCTCCGTGCACCCCACCCGGATCCCCGCGGTTGACCGCGACGACGAGCCAGTTGCCGACCTGGACTCCGCTCCGGTGCAGACTCCGGCCGCTACGACGCGGCGACGTCGCCGGGGCCGTGTGCCGCGTGCGACCGGGGAGCAGGCAGGGCCCTTTCGTGTCACGCGTATCCGGAGAACGATCGCTCACGCTGCGGCTGCGGTCCGGTCCCGGGCCCGGCACCTGCTGCGGACCCGCCGGAGGCGGATCGTCGCGGCCGGGGTGCTCCTGGTCATCCTGGCGGTCGCAGCCTGTGGGATGTGGTGGGCCGATGGGCGTGCCTCCGCCGCGGCCACGGCTCGGGCGGAGGGGGTCGCTGCGGCCCAGGCTGACGTGGTCTCGCTGCTCTCCTACGACTTCCGCAGCGTCGAGCAGTCCCTGCCTGCGGCTGCCGACCGGTTGACCGGCCCGTTCCGGGACCAGTACACCCAGCTCGCCCGAGATGTCGTGATCCCGGCTGCGAAGCAGCAGCAGACCACGACGTCGACGTCGGTGAGCCGGGCGGGAGTGGTGTCGGCCGAGCCGGACCGGGTCACGGTCCTGATGTTCCTCAACCAGACGACCACCACCGTCGCGGACCCGAACCCTCGACTCTCCGGCAGCAGGGTCCGTGTCGTGCTCGAACGGTCCGACGGCGGCTGGCGGATCTCCGAGCTGACGCCGCTCTGACGAGGTCCGGGAACGATCGTTCCGGCGACTCTTGATGTTTATGAGACGGCAAGGCTAGAATATCGTTGGGCCGGGAGAGGGCCGGCGGCAGTGGAGCCGCCGCCGCGGCCGGGTGCAGGTCTGCTGAGACCGCACCGAGCGCCAGGAAGGAATGGTCAACGATGGCTGTCTTCGCCACGTCCGACGACCTCTACAAGGTCTTCACGCCGTACTTCGAGAAGCTCGCCGCCGATCCCGCGATCAGCCCCAAGTTCGTCGCTGCGAACACCGCATTCCGGGTCAACTACTCGGACCCTGCGGCCTGCTTCGCGCTCGACGCCCGGCAGGCGACCGTCGCGGTCTTCTCGGGTGACGAGGCCGCAGCGCACGACGTGGAGGTCGAGCTCGCCATGTCGGCAGACGAGGGACACCGCTTCTGGCTCGGCAAGGTGAACATGCCGCTGGCGCTGGCTCGGAAGAAGGTCGTCGTCACCGGGCCGATCGCGAAGCTGCTCGGGATCCTCCCCGCCCTGCAGCCCGCGTTCGCGATGTACCGCGACCACCTCGACGACACCGGCCACGGCGATCTGCTCTGAGCCACGACCCCCCCGCACTGGAGGAGACCACCGTGAAGATCACCGTCGACTTCCCGCTGTGTGAGTCCCACGGCGACTGTGTCGTCGCCGCACCCCAGGTCTTCGACCTGGGGGAGGAGGACGACGTCGTCCGGGTCCTGGACGAGAACCCGGGGGAGGAGCACCGGGCGGCCGTCGAGCACGCGGCCCGCATGTGCCCGCTCGCGGCGATCCGGATCGAGGACTGACGAGTGCGTGACATCGTCGTGGTCGGCGCGGGGCTGGCCGGTCACCGGGCGGCGACCGCGCTTCGCTCGGCCGGGTTCGACGGCACCCTCACCGTTGTCGGGGACGAGGTCCACCCTCCCTACGATCGGCCTCCGTTGTCCAAACAGGTGCTCGCCGGCTCGATGGAGTCCGGACGCCTGTTCTTCCCGACCGACGACCTCGATGTCCGATGGCTCCTCGGTGTGCCGGCCGTTGGTCTGGACGTCGCAGCCCGGACAGTCACACTCGGCGACGGCCGCGAGCTCCCCTACGACGGCCTGGTCGTCGCGACCGGTCGCCGTGCACGCCCCTGGGGGGCATCTACGCCCGCCGGGGTCCATGTCCTGCGTACGCTCGACGACGCTTCGACGGTCGCTCGGGCGATCTCGTCGTGTCGTCGCGCGGTGATCGTCGGGGCGGGGTTCGTCGGTTGCGAGGTGGCCGCCACCCTGCGGGGCCACGGCGTCGCGGTCACGGTCGTCGACGTGGCCGACCGGCCGATGGCCGTCCTCGGCCCCGACGCGAGCCGGCTGGCCCTGGACCTGCACCGGCGCAACGGAGTGGACTTCCGGCTCGGTACCGGTGTGTCCGGGTTCGAGGGGGCCGACCACGTCTCCGGCGTACGCCTGTCCGACGACGACCTGCTCCCGGCCGACCTGGTCCTCGTGGCCACCGGTTCACTCCCCAACTCGGAGTGGCTGGCCGGTTCCGGGCTGGCGTCGGCGGCGGACGGCGCCGTGCTGTGCGACGAACACTGCTTCGCCGTCGGGGATGACGGCGCGGTGCGGACCGACATCGTGGTCGCCGGCGACGTCGCCGCTCGTCCCCGGGCCCACGGTGCACCGGCCTGCGTGGAGCACTGGAGCAACGCCCGTGACACCGGTGACGCCGCCCGCAACCTGCTCGCTGCGCCCGACCGTCCAGCCGTCCCGGTGACATCCGTGCCGTCGGTTTGGTCCGACCAGTACGACACGAAGATCAAGACTGCGGGCGACCTCCGGGGCGCGACCGAGTTCGTCGTGATCGAGGAGGACCCGGAGCGACCGGCATTGGTCGTCGAGGCACGACGCGACGGCGAGCTGGTCGGTGCCGTCGTCTTCAACCGCAACCGCTCCATGATCGGCTACCAGCGCACGCTCGCCGCGGCTCCGGTCGCCGTCTGACGACGTCACCGTCGCAGCCGCCCCGTCACGGACGACGAGGAAGAGGAACCATGACCCGCACCCGCCCCGCCATCAGCGTTCTCGACGGCGACACCTACGCGAACGGCGACCCCACCACCTACGGGCTCCCGCTGGAGCAGTACCGCTACCTCCGCGAGGAGGAACCGGTCTACCTCCAGCGGTTCGACGACCCGTTGCTGATCGACGAGGTCCACGTCGTCACGCGCAACGAGGACATCGTCCGGGTGGACCGCGACGCGGAGACCTTCGCCGCCGACCGTGGGTTCGTCAACATCTGGAAGGTCAACCCGATCGACCCCCAGTTCGGCGGGGTCCCGGCCATGCTGAGCAAGGACGGAGCCGACCACCGCAGGCACCGCACCGTCATCAGCCGCGGATTCACCCCCAAGGTCGTGACGCGGCTGGAGGAGAAGTTCCGGGACTACGCCCGCACGATCGTCGACACGGCACTGGAGAAGGGCACCTTCGACTTCGTCACCGAGGTCGCGCACGCCATGCCGATGGAGGCGCTCGGTGACGTACTCGGCGTCCCGCCCGCCGACCGCGGACAGTTCTTCGCGTGGGTCGACAAGTTCGCGGCGCCGTTCGACACCCGGATCACGCCGTCGTTCGACATGGTCATGGAGGCGATCGGCCAGCTGATGGTCTACGCCACCGACCTCGCCGAGCAGAAGTCGAGGTGTCCGATGGACGACGTGGTCTCCAAGATCGTCACCGCCGGGCGGGACGAGACCCTGTCCGAGGAGGAGATGATGGGCAACGTCGTCCTCCTCGCCAGCGGGGCGGCGGAGAGCACCCGGTCGGCGCTGGCCCACGGGATGCACGAGCTGATGCGCAACCCCGAGCAGAACGCCTGGCTGCGTGAGCGGGCCGACGACGTGCCTGCCACTGCGATCCAGGAGATCTGCCGCATCTCTACCCCCTTCCTGCATTTCGTGCGGACCGCCACCCGCGATGTGGAGATGCACGGCACTGTCATCCGCGAGGGCGAGAGGGTCGCGATGCTGCTCGGTGCCGGGAACTTCGACCCCGAGGTCATCCCGGACCCGGACACGTTCGACCTGAGCCGCAACCCCAACATGCACGTGGCCTTCGGACGCGGCGCGCACACCTGTCTGGGAAAGCACGTCGCGGCGCTCGAGATGAAGATTCTCCTCGAGGAGCTGCTCCAGCGTACGAAGGACATCCGGCCGGCGGGTGAGATCGCCTACGTGCGCGACGTGTTCGCCCGTGGCGTCTACACCCTCCCGGTCACGGTGACCCCCGCATGAGCACGACCGAGGTCGTCGAGTCCTTCTATCGTGGCCTCGCAGCCGGTGACGGCGACGAGATCGGGGCGTTGATCGACCGGTCGTTCCACTCCGAGGTCGTGCTGTCGCTCCCGCCGTCGCTGCCCTACGGCGGCGAAATCGTCGGTGCACACCGGCTACGGCGGATGTTCGTCGGAGCCGCGACGGCTCCGGAGCCGGTCGGCCCGGCCGCCGTGCGCCTCGTTTCCCTGGTCGGCGACGGGCAGGTCGTCGTCGCCGAGCTGGCGTTCGACTGGTACCCGCCGAGCGGCGGTGCACCGGTTGCGTCGGGGGCCTGCGAGGTCTGGCTCTTCGACGTGGACGGGCGGGTCACCGCCGTCCGGGCCTATTACCGAGACACGGTCGCGCTGGTCAGTAGCAGACCGTGACCGGCGGTGGCCGGCCCGCGGCCACCGCCCCGGAACCGGCCCGCCGCCGCGGTCCATCCGGGCTCCACGCACCGGCGTGAGGTGCGCCCCGCCCCACCGGCCCGACCCCCTCACCCGCCTGCGGCGCGTCCACCGCGTTGGACCGGCCGACGGGTGGTCCCCCTTCCCACTGAGGCGTCGCCGTTCCAGGCACGCCGGACGGAGACTCCGACATGACCAGAACCGCCGTGATCGTCGATGCCGTGCGGTCCCCGATGGGCAAGGGCCGTGCGCCGCGGGACGGACGTCCCGGTGGTGCGTTGTCCTCGCTGCACCCGGCCGAACTCCTCGGACAAGTCCTCTCCGCGCTCGTGAACCGAACCGGTATCAATCCGGGTCTGGTCGAGGACGTCGTCACGGGATGCGTGAGCCAGGTGTCCGAGCAGTCCGGACCGATCGGTCGCTGGGCTTGGCTCGGGGCGGGGCTACCCGAGCACGTGCCGTCGGTGACGGTGCACCGGGCCTGCGGGTCCTCGCAGCAGGCGGTCGACTTCGCCGCTCAGGCTGTGATCGCCGGCGCGCACGACGTCGTCGTGGCGTGTGGAGTCGAGTCGATGAGCAGGGTCCCGATGTTCACCTCCCGGATGGACGCCGACCCCTTCGGACCATCGACGTCTCGGCGCTACGCGCCCGGTCTGGTCCCGCAGGGCGTGTCCGCGGAGCTGATCGCCGCCCGGTTCGGTCTCGGGCGCACCGAGCTCGATGACTACTCGGCCCGGTCGCACGAGCGTGCCGCGGCCGCCGATTTCTCGCGGGAGATCGTCCCGATCACCCTGCCCGACGGCTCGGTCGTCGATACCGACGAGACCGTCCGCCCGAGCACCACGGTCGAGGGGCTGGGCGAACTCCAGCCGTCGTTCCGTAGCGACGAGATGAGCGAGAGGTTTCCCGAGATCGGCTGGCACATCACCCCCGGAAACTCCTCGCAGCTGACCGACGGCGCGGCTGCGGTGCTCGTGATGAGTGAGAAGCGCGCAGCCGATCTGGGGCTGCGCCCCCGGGTACGAATCCATTCCTTCGGGCTCGCCTCGGACGATCCGATCACCATGCTGACCGGCCCGATTCCCGCGACGGAGAAGGTACTGAAGCGCACCGGGTTGGACATCGGCGCGTTCGACCACGTCGAGGTCAACGAGGCGTTTGCGCCGGTGCCCCTGGCTTGGACGAAGCATTTCGGCGCCGACGCCGCCCGCGTCAACCCACGCGGCGGCGCGATCGCTCTCGGCCACCCGCTCGGGGCTTCGGGAGCCCGGCTCATGACCTCGATGATCAACGGTCTCGAGGAGACCGGCGGCCGGTACGGCCTGCAGACGATGTGCGAGGCGGGCGGGATGGCCAACGCGACCGTCGTCGAGCGGCTCTGACCCGCACCCACGACACCACGGAAGAGGACACACTCATGGACGTCAACGGCATCTCCGCACTCGTGACCGGAGGAGCATCCGGTCTCGGACTCGCGACCGTACGCCGTCTTCTCGGTGCGGGCGCTGCGTCGGTCGTCATCGCCGACCTGCCGTCGTCGGACGGCGCGGTGGTCGCGAAGGAGCTCGGCGAGCGGGTCGCATTCGCCGAAGCCGATGTGCGGGACCCCGAGCAGGTCTCGGCCGCCGTCGCTGTGGCCGGGGACCGCGGTCCGCTGCGGGTCCTGGTGCACTGTGCGGGTCGGGGCGGTGCCGTGCGACTCGTCGACCGCAACGGCGACCCGGGCTCGCTGGAGACCTACTCCGACGTCGTGACGATCAACCTGATCGGGACGTTCAATGTGCTCCGGCTCGCGGCTGCCGCAATGAACCGCAATGAACCGCTTGCGGACGGCGATCGCGGGGTGTGTGTGCTGACCGCATCGGTCGCAGCCTATGAGGGGCAGATCGGGCAGATCCCCTACGCCTCCGCGAAGGCGGGCGTGGTCGGGATGACGATTGTGGCCGCGCGTGACCTCGCGGGCAAGGGGATTCGGGTCAACACGATCGCGCCCGGGACGTTCGACACCCCGCTGCTCGCACGGTTGTCCGAGGACGTGCGTGGCTCGCTCGCCGCAAGCGTGCCCCACCCCAGCCGGTTGGGCGACCCCGACGAGTACGCCCGCCTTGCCCTGTCCATCGTGGACAACGGCATGCTGAACGGTGAGACGATCCGGCTCGACGGCGCGATCCGGATGACGCCGCGATGAGCGTCCGCCTCGAGGTCGACGGCGCCGTCGCCACGGTCGTGCTCGACCGGCCGGAAGTGCGCAACGCCGTGGACCGGCCCACGGCGGAGGCGATCTCCGCCGCGTTCGACGAGATCGACGCCCGGTCCGACATCACCGTCGCAGTCCTCACCGGAGCCGGCGGGATCTTCTCCGCGGGAATGGATTTGAAGGCGTTCAATGCCACCAAGGAACGTCCGGTCTGCCCCCGGCGGGGCGGCTTCGGCATCGTCGAGCGTCCGCCGGCCACCCCGCTCATCGCCGCAGTCGAGGGCAAGGCCCTCGGCGGCGGGTTCGAGATCGCGCTGGCCTGCGACCTCGTCGTTGCCTCCGAGGACGCCTGGTTCGGCCTGCCCGAGGTCCGGCGCGGACTGGTCGCCGCCGCGGGCGGAGTACTCCGTCTTCCCCGCCGCATCCCGCGCAACGTCGCAATGGAGATGGTGCTGACCGGGACACCGATCACCGCGCAGCAGGGCCGGGACCTCGGCCTGGTGAACCGCGTGGTGCCCGCCGGGCAGGCGCTCGGGGCGGCGCGGGAACTGGCCGGCGACATCGCCGCGAACGCGCCTCTGGCGCTGCGCGCGGCGAAGACCCTGGTCGACGCATCGGCGGACTGGCCGGCAGAAGAGGCGTTCGCACGCCAGGCCCCGCACACCAACCTGGTCCGCACCTCGGCCGACGCGGCCGAGGGTGCGCGGGCCTTCGTCGAGAAGCGCCCTCCCGTGTGGAGCGGACGCTGAGTACGCCGGGAGGCGACACACCATGTCCGATCTGACCACCGAGCAGCGCGAGCTCAAGGAGCTCGCCGCCCGGCTGGGTGCCGAGCTCTACGCACCGCGCGCCCGGGAGTGGGACGCGGGCCGGACCCATCTGCCCGACGAGGAACGCCGCCGGCTCGGCGAGCTGGGCCTCCTCGCGCTGACCCTGCCCGAGGAGCACGGGGGTGGTGGCCGCCCGCTGATCGATGCGCTGATCGTGCTGGAGGAACTTGCGAAGGCCAGTCCGGTCGCGGCATGGCCGGTGTTCGAGGCATCGACCGGTCCCGCCCGGGTCATCGACCTGTTCGGTTCGGACGAGCAACGCAAGCGGATCCTGCCTGCCGTCGCGTCGGGCGCGACGACGATCGCGGTCTCGATCTCCGAACCGGACGCGGGTTCCGCGGCGACGGATGCGACGACCTCGGCCCGGGTCGAAGGCGACGAGGTCGTCCTCAACGGCACCAAGCGCTGGTGCTCGGGCGCAGGCTTCTCCGAGAAATACCTGATCTACGTCCGCTTCGGGCGCACGCCCGGAGCGAAGGGTATGGGGGCAGTCCTCGTCGACAAGGACTCACCCGGTCTGACCTTCGGACCGCAGGAGAGCCTGATGGGGTTCCGCGGGATCGGCTCCGCCGACATGTTCCTGACCGACGTCCGCGTGCCGATCGAGGACGTCATCGTGCCCGAGGGCGGGTTCGGGAAGCTCTTCACTGCGTTCTCGATCGAACGCCTCGGCAACGCGACGATGTCGCTTGCCGTCGGCCAGACCGCGCTCGACCGGACCGCCCGTTACGTCCGCGAGCGCCATCAGTTCGGCCGCGAGATCTCCGAGTTCCAGATGGTCCAGTCCGGTCTGGCCGAGATGGTCGTCCAGGTCGACGCCGCCCGTCTGCTGATCCGCCGGGCCGCCGAGGAGGCCGGGACGGGCCACCCCGACCCGTTGTCGGCCTCGGTCGCGAAGTGCTTCGCCAACGAGATGGCCAAGCGTGTGTCCGATCTCGCGATGCAGCTCCACGGGGGCTACGGCTACTCCGAGGAGTACGAGATCGAGCGGCTGCATCGGGACGCGCACGGCTGGGCCCTCGCCGGGGGGACACCCGCGATGCAACGCATCCGCATCGCGTCGGAGTACCTCGGTCGGCGCTTCGACCAGCGGCCGCCCCGGTCCGCCTGACCCACGACTCACGGTGAGACCGGTCCGGCGGTCCACCGGCGCAACGACGCACGAGAAGGATGACGAGATGTCCCAACGGATCCAGAGCGCGGTGGTGTGGTTCGCCCTCGCCACCACCGCGATCTACGGCGCGTGTCTGATCTTCCTGCTCAAGATGGTCCCGCCGCCCTCGGCGACGTGGACGGCAGAGCAGGTCGCGGCCTTCTACCAGGAGAACTCCGTCCCTATCCGGGTTGGTGCAGTGATCGCCGGCTGGACCAGTGCGTTCATCATGCCGCTCGGGATCGTGTGCGCGGTGCAGATGCGGCGGGTCGAGCGCGGGCGGATCCTGTCGATCCTGACCGCCTGCGGCGGGACGATCATGTCGATCTTTCTGGTCCTGCCCCCCGTGATGTGGGGGACGGCGGCGTTCAGCCCGGAGCGGGCCCCGGAGATCACCGCGATGCTCCACGAGCTCGCGCTGCTCACCCTGGTCACGACCGACCAGTATTTCCTGTTCATGTGGGTCCCGATCGCCATCGTCTGCTTCGTCGGCCGGCCGGTGCCGCACTCGCCGTTCCCGCGGTGGTTCGGCTACCTGACTGCTTGGATCGCGGTCATGTTCGAGGCGGGTGCGATCGCTTTCTTGCCGAAGAGCGGGGTATTCGCCTGGAACGGCCTCTTCGTGTTCTGGTCACCGCTGCTCCTGTTCGGGGTCTGGATCATCTGTGCCGCGACACTGTTGCTGCGCAACATCAAGCGCCAGCGCCTCGACGCGGAGGCCGCGGAGGACGCTGGCCGACCCTACGACGACCACGACCACGACACCGATCGGCAGGCTGACCGCGAGGTCGGCGCGGACGATGCGCGCACGGTCTCGGCGGGGTGAGCGGGTGACGGTGGCTGCCGCACACGGCGACGGGGCCGCGCCCGCCGCAGCAGGCGCGGTGCAGGGTCGATGGACTCGGGGCACGGTGCCCGGCGAGCTCGGCGGCTGGGCCGTGGTCCTGGCGGACATGTCCGTGTTCGCCGTGCTGTTCGCAGTTTTCCTCGTGCAGCGGGCGGCCGATCCTGCCGGTTTCGCGAGTGACCGCACCGAGCTCGACCTCGCCACTGGCATGGTCAACACCCTGGTTCTGCTGACCAGTTCGCTGGTGGTGGTTCACGGGGTGCACGCCTTCCGGACCGGGAGCCGGGAGCTCGCCGGGCGGCTGTTCGCCGCCGGGGCGGCGCTGGGCGGGGTCTTCCTCGTCATCAAGGCTCTCGAGTGGGTCGGGAAGTTCTCCGCCGGCATCACCCCGATGTCGGGGGAGTTCTTCCTCTACTTCTTCGTCCTCACCGGCATCCACGCGGTGCACGTCGTGCTCGGTATCGGCTTCCTGCTCGGGCTCCGTGCCTTGTCCCGGACCCGCCGGCCGCGCCAAGGGCACGTCCGTGTCGTCGAGCTCGGCGGGATTGTCTGGCACATGGTGGACCTGCTGTGGATCATCCTGTTCCCGCTGCTCTACCTGGCGTCATGACCGGCGTCGGAGGAGGACACCCGATGACCGTCCGAACACTGGTACGGAGCCGTCCGACCGTGGTCTGGGCTGCCCTGGTGGCGGCGACGCTGATCTCTTTCGGTGCCGGCGCCGATCACGGGGTCGTGGGGAGCGCCGGGGTGGTGCTGGCCCTGATCATCGGGTTCGTCAAGGTCCGTTACGTCGGGCTGGAGTTCATGGAGCTTCGCGGGGCGCCCCTTGCGCTGCGGCTCGTCTTCGAGACCTGGTGCGTCGTGGTGTGCGTAATGGTCGTCGTGCTGTACCTCGCGGGTTCCTGACCGCCGGACACCGTCACACGTCCCGGGCCCGGAGGTCGCTCTCCGTGCCCGGGACGTCTGCCGGATCAGCGACCGCGGAACGTTGCGGGGCGGCGCTCCCGGAACGCCGCGATCCCCTCGGCCAGGTCCTCAGAGGCCAGGGTCCGTTCCTCGAACGCGAGGGAAAGGTCGACGACCTCGGCCGCGCGCCGGGATGTGACGGTGTTCAGCGCCCGCTTCGTGCCCTGGACCGCGAGCGGGGCCAGACCTGCGATCTGCCCGGCGACGACACGCGCGATGCGGTGCGCGTCCTCCGCGTCCGACGCCAGATCGCTGACGGCTCCGAGGGCGAACGCGGTCTCCGCGTCGAGCGGGGAACCGGTCAGCAGGTGCCGACGGGCCCGGACCATGCCCACCGCCTGCGGCCACACCAGACAGCCACCATCGCCCGCGACCAGGCCGATGTTGACGTGAGTGTCGGCGAACGTCGCTCCGTGCGTGGCTACGACGACGTCGCAGGCCAGGGCCACCGTCGCGCCCAATCCCATCGCCGCTCCCTGCACAGCGACGACGACCGGCTGGGGGAGTTCCAGGAAGGCGTCGAGCAGACGGCGGGCGTCGCCGACGATCCGTGCCCGCACCTGCGGATCCTGGCGCGCGGCCTCCATCAGGTCGAAGTCCCCGCCTGCGGAGAACGCCGTCCCGGTGGACAGGAGCGTGACCGCCCGGATCCCCGGCGCCCGGGCGGTGTCGAGCAGTACCGCGGTCAGCTCGTGGTGGAGCTGCTCGTCGAACCGGTTCAGGAGACGCGGGCGGTCGAGGACGATCTCGCGCACCCCGTTGGCATCGTCGCTGGTGCGGAGGGCGTCTGTCATGCGGGAGCTCCTTCGGGGGGAACGGCGATCAGGTCCCGGAGCAGGTGCTTCTGCACCTTCCCGGAGGCATTGCGTGGCACCGGGGCCACGAGGAGGTCGCGCGGGATCTTGTACGGTGCGAGTCGGGACGCGCAGTGTTCGCGCAGCTCGGCGATGGCGATCCCCGAGCCGGGATGTACGGTGACCACGGCGACGACAGTCTCGCCGTACTCCGGGTGCAGACGTCCGAGCACGGCACAGTCGGCGACCGCGGGATGGGTCGCGACCACCTGCTCGACCTCGGCCGAGTAGACGTTCCGGCCACCGGTGATGATCATGTCCTTCAGGCGGTCCACCAGCACGAGTGCGCCGTCCGGATCGACCCGGAACAGGTCCCCGGTGTGCAGCCAGCCGTCTCGGAGGGTCTCCGCGGTCGCCTCGGGGGCGTTCCAGTACCGCTTCATCACCGCAGGGCCGCGGAACAGGAGCTCGCCGATCTCGCTGGGGCCGGCATCGCGCCCCTCACGGGTGCGGATCCGGTGTTCGAGGAAGGGCTGCGGTTGGTGCCCGGTCGCATCCGGCCGCTCGCGCAGCTGGGCGGTCGTGGAGAACAGGCCCGTCGGGCCGGACTCCGTCTGGCCGCAGAGCTGTCGGAGCTCGATGCCGGGTAGGCGCGTCAGGAGCTCCCGTAGCGCGGTCTCGGGCATCGCGGCCGCCCCGAACACACCGGTACGCAGGCGCGACAGGTCGCGGTGATCCAGATCCGGGTGGCGCAGCAGCTGTTGGTACATCGTGGGCACGCCGAGGAAGGACTCGATCCGTTCCTCCTCGAGCATCTGCAGGACCGCGCCCGGCTCGAAAGGCGGACCGACCACGTGGGTACCGCCGAGCAGGGTCACGGCGGAGGTGAAGACGACACCACCGGAGTGGTGGAACGGCGACAGGTGCAGGTAGCGCTCGCCGTCGCGCATTCCCAGCGAGGTGATCTGGGACAGCGCGGCCCAGATCGCCCGGTGGTGGTCCACGAGCACGCCCTTGGGACGGCCGGTCGTCCCCGAGGTGTAGGTCAGGAAGGCGTCCGTGGTTTCCTCGGCACGATCGCCCTCGATCGGTGGGGCGTCGGTCCCGACGAGGTCGACGAGTGCGACGACGCGGGCCCGTCCGCCGTCCGGGACGTCGCAGTCGGGCCCGACTGCGACGACGGTGGCGCCCGAGTCCGCCAGGACCGTCGCGATCTCAGGAGGGGCGGACCGGGCGTTCACCGGGACGACGATCGCGCCGAGCAGCAGGGCGGCGTACTCCGCGACGACGTACTCGGCCCGGTTGCCGGAGAGCACGGCGAACCGGTCTCCGGGGCCCAGCCCGAGTGCATCGAGCGCACCAGCCGTCCGACGGGCGGCGTCGGCCAGCCCGGCCCAGCTCCACCGCCGACCGTCGTGCACGAGCGCCTCGCGGTCCGGCACCCGCCGGGCGTTCTGGATCAGTGTGGAGCCGAGCGTAGGCATCGTTCCTCCCCTGGGCGGATCGGTCAGTCCTGGTAGAGGTCCTCGATCGTGTCCGCGTACTTCGTCGAGATGGGGCGGCGCTTGAGCTTCATGGTCGGGCTGAGCTCGTCCCCGCCGGGGAGCCACTCGTCGGGCAGCAGCCGGTAGCGCTTGATCTGCTCCACCCGCGCCAGCCGCTCGTTGGCGGCGTCGACGGCCCGCTCGACCGCGGTGACGATCTCGGGCCGGGTGACCAGCTCCGCTGCCGGGGCAGGTCCGCCGGCGAGCGAGCTCGCGACCTCGACGTCGAGCACGAGCAGGGCGACGTTGTAGGGCCGGGCGTCGCCGATGACCGCGGCCTGGCCGATCAGCGGACTGGCCTCCTTCAGCTTCGCCTCGATGTTCGACGGCGACATGTTCTTGCCGAAGGCGCTGATGATCAGCTCCTTCTTGCGGTCGACGATCTTCACTCGACCGTCCTCGTCGAATGCGCCGATGTCGCCGGTGTGCAGCCAGCCGTCGGAATCGAGGGTCTGTGCGGTGAGCTCGGGCTGGTTGAGGTAGCCGCTCATCAGGAACGGGCTGCGCAGGAGGATCTCGCCGTCCTCCTGCAGACGCAGTTCGAGTCCCGGCAGCGGGTAGCCGACCGTCCCGGTGCGCACATCATCGAGCCGGTTGATGGCGCCGAAGGCGGCGCACTCCGACATGCCCCACGCCTCGAGAGCGGGCAGCCCGAGTGCGAGGAAGAAGCGCACCAGACCCGGCGCCACGGGAGCGGAACCGGTGAGAGCCACCTCGACCTGGTCGAGCCCCAGTCCGGCCAGGATCGGGGTCAGGACCTCCGCCTGGGCGGTCCGGTACCTGTCGGCCAGTTCCACGGGGACCGGCGCGCCGCGTTGCTGCAACTCGACGACCTCCAGCCCGGTCGCGATCGCGGCACGGGCGGCCACGGCCGCAGGAGCGTCTCCGGCCGAGCGGGCCTCGATCGCGGCGCGCAGCTTCTCGAACAGCCGGGGCGGTGAGAAGACGTAGTGCGGCCGGACGTCGAGCAGGTACTGCGGGACGAGCGACGGGTGCGGGCAGCTGGTCAGCGTCAGGCCGTAGCGGATGCCGCGGTAGTGCGAGAACATCCGTTCCGCGACGTGCGCCATGGGGAGGAACGAGACAACGCGTCCGCCGTCGACGGTACCGGTGACCTGGTCGAGCGCGTCGAGGCTTCCGAGGACCGCGCGGTGGCTGAGCACCACACCCTTGGGATTCCCGGTGGTGCCGGACGTGTAGCTGACGGTGACGGGGTCTTCGGGGGAGACGGACCGCCACGCGGCGCCGAAGTCGAAGTCACCGGGGGTCGAGGCGATCGCCTCGGCGATGGTGCCGTCGCCACCGGAGTCCCCGAGCGAGATCAGTCGCAGCGGGCGGTCGCCGACCTCACGGGTCCGTTCCAACACGGGCAGGAAGTCCGGTTCCGCGAGGACGACCGTGACCCCGGCGTTCTGCAGGATCCAGGCGATGTCGTGCGGGGGGAGCGTGGCGTAGATGGAGATCGGCACCGCCCCGATGTGGACTGCGGCGGTGTCGGCGAAGTGAAAGGCCGGGCCGTTGACGGTCATGACGGCGACGGTGTCCCCCCGCCCGAGACCGAGGGCGGCCAGGCCACCCGCGTACTCCCGGACCTTCTGCGCGTACTCCGACCAGGTGTACTCCTCCTCTCCGCCGAGAGTCCGCAGCGCAGTGCGGTCGCCGACCCGTGCGACGGTGGCGTGGAAGGCCTCCGGAACGGTGGTCGCGGGGGCGGCGGCGACCGCATCGCGGGTCCGGTCGGTTCCGGGAGCGGTCGTCTCGGGGGCACTGGTCACTGTGGACTCCCTCAGGGCGTCGTGGGAATGGGTCTGGGCCCGGTGAGCCGGGTGAGAGCGACGGCGCGGACGGCCGCGGGGAGGATCAGCGCAGCCCGTAGGTGGACGAGATGATCTCGCGCTGGATCTCGTTGGTGCCCGCGTAGATCGTGGCGGGGATACTGGCGCGGAGGTGCTCCTCCATGCCGTACTCGGTGGCGTAGCCGTAGCCGCCCATGAGCTGCACGCCCTCGAGTGCGACCTGCTTGGCCGTCTCGGTGACCTTCACCTTCGCCATCGAGGTGCGGCGGACGAGCTCCTCGGGTCGATCGGTCCCGGCCTCGACGCGCTCCACGGTGTCGTAGGTGAGCGCGCGGGCCGCTTCGATCTCGATGGCGAGGTCGGCGATGCGGTGCCGGACCACCTGGAAGGTGCCGATCGGCCGGCCGAACTGCTCGCGCTCGCGCAGGTAGCCGAGGAGGTCGTCGAAGGTGCGCTGGGCCATGCCGATGCCCTGGGCGGCGGCGACGAGCCGCTCGCCGTTGAGCCCGGCCATGATCTGCTTCCAGGCGGCGCCGACCGTCCCGACGACCGCGGACTCCGGTACTTCGACGTCGGTCAGGTACAGATCGTTGACCTCGCGACCGCCCATCGTCTCGATCGGGCTGATCTGCAGGCCGAGGCTGTCGGTGGGGACCTCGAACATGGTGAGGCCGTCGTGGCGCCTCTCGGCGCGGTCGGTCCGGGCGACCAGCAGGATCGAGCCCGCGTACTGGGCGTCCGAGCACCAGGTCTTCTGCCCGGTGATCCGGTAGCCGCCCGCGGTGCGGTCCGCGCGGCAGGTGACGGCGGCAGCGTCGGAACCGGCCTGCGGTTCGGAGATGCTGATCGACATGACGGTGCCGCCGGCGATGGCGGCGAGCGCCGACTTCTTCTGCTGCTCGTCGCCGTAGTGTTTGTAGATCCCGGCCACGGTGTGCGAAGGACCTGCGCCGTGCAGCGGGGCGAGTCCGTGGAACAGATGCTCGAAGAGCAGGCACTGGTCCATCAGCCCGCCCCCGGACCCTCCGTACTCCTCCGGGATGCCGACGCCGAGCAGGCCCGCCGCGGCGAACCGGGCGTAGAGCTCCGGGCTGTGGGACTCACGTCCGCCGCCGGTGAGGGCGGACCGCTGTTCGCGGGTGCCCGCTTCCCTGCGGCAGAAGTCCGTCACCGCGGCGGTGAACGCCCGCTGCTCGTCGGTGAATCGTCCTGCGCTCACGGCGCATGCTCCTCACATCATCGTGGGGGTCGCGTGCCGCGCCCTGGGCGCGGCGTCGTCCGCGGGACACGGTTGGTGGGCCCGGACCCTCTTATTGAGTCGGATCGTCTCAATAGTAGGAACGGGCGGGATGCGTGTCAACGGTCGTGAGAACGATCGTTCCGAGGTTGTTGAGGCGCAGCGTGCGCCGGCCCTGCGGGTCAGGTGGGGCCGGGTCCGCTCACCAGGCGGATGACCGAGTCGGCGATGTCGTCCGGGGTGCGGCCGTCATCGGTGCGGTACCAGCGGGAGATCCAGATGCACATGCCGAGCAGGAGACGCGTGACGACCTGCGGGTCGTCGCGACCCAGCACGCCGGCGTCCATGGCGGCGGACACGGCTCCGACCCAGATCTCTTCGTACCGACGACTGAAATCCTGCCACCGCTGGTAGACGTCGGGTGGGAGGCCTGCACCGCCGTAGAAGACGGTCATGTACCTGCGCATGCGCACGGCGGCGTCCACGTGTACGCGGATCAGGGCGTGGAGATTCTCGCGCGGTCCCGTCCCGGTCGAGGTCACGGCGGATGCCTGCTCGAACAGGTCGCGGGTGCTGCGCTCGAAGAGGATGCCGAGCAGGTCGTCCTTGGTCGGGACGGTGCGGTAGAGCGTCGCCCGCGAGACCGACAGCTTCTCCGCGGTGCCGCCGATCGACACGTTGTCGAACCCGCCCTCGGCGTACAGCTCGGCGACCGCGTCGGCGACGGCGGCCGGATCGATGTCGCGACGCGGCCGGCCTCGGGGGCGACCCGAGATCGTCCGCCCCGTCCCGGAACCCTTCGGCACGCGCACCCCCGGATGATCTGTGAATTAGAGACGGTGTGAATCATAACCGTCCCGCGGGTGGTGCATCCCGCTTGACGCACGCCCGGACGCGGAGAATAGTTGTAAGACGATGAGTCTCGAAAATAGTGTGAACCACACCGTGCCGTGGGTCCCGGTCCCCCACGGAGGCACCTCTGAGGACTGGGTCCGGTGGGCGGAGTCGACCGGAGTCTCTCCGCAGCTCGGCTTCGAGTGCCTGGACATCGGGCCCGGTCGCGCCCGACTGCGCCTGACCCGCTCGGACTGGCCGCTCAACCCCAACGGAGCCGTGCACGGCGGGCTGGTCACCGGCTGGGCCGACCAGTGCTTCGGAATCGTGGCGATGACCGCGGTCCAGGAGGGGCAGCTGCCCGCGACGGCGACGCTGACCGGGGAGTTCCTGCGTGCGGCCCATCCGCCACTGGTGTTCGACTGCTCGGTGGACCGGGTCGGCCGCACGCTGGTGTTCGTCTCGGTCGAGGTGACGGGGAGGGACGGCCGGACGGTGGCGCGGTTCCGCGGGACGATGGCGGTCGACGGGTCGTCCCGGCACCTGCCCGGGCCGCTGCCCACGGATGGCGCGTCATGACGGTCGTCGAGGTCGAGCCGGGCGTGCGGGTGTACGTCTCGACCCACGGCGAGGACCGCGACGCGGACCCGTTGCTGCTGGTGCCCGGTTTCGGGCTGACCCACGAGGTCTGGGACCGGCAGGTACGCCTGGCAGGAGCCTCCCGCCGGGTGCTCGCGGTCGACCAGCGTGGGCACGGACGCTCCGATGCGCCGGCCGGCGGCTACGACCTGGACCGGCTGTCGCTCGACCTGGAGGTCGTGCTCGACTCCTGCGGGGTCGAGCAGGCCGACGTCCTCGGCTGGTCCTTCGGTGGCCAGGTGGCCTTCCGGTTCGCCGCCACCCGGCCCGACCGCGTCGGACGGCTGGTCCTGGTCGGTTCGAACGCCGTCCGCGCGTCCCGGTCGGCGGAGTTCCCGTTCGGGCGCGACCCCGATCGGGCCGAGCGCGCGATGGCCGAGGTCGAGCAACGGGACCGGATCGCTGCTCGCCGGATGTTCATCGCAGCGTCCTTCGCCCGCGAACCGCGCCAGGACGTCCTGGACCATCTGGTCGGTCTGTCGCTGCGGATGCCGTCGTGGGCGGCGCTGGCCTGCGCCCGCACGATGTTCCACAGCGACCTCGTCGAGGACGTCCCCCGGGTCACGGTGCCGGTCCTGCAGGTGATGGGCAGCGCGGACCCTGTCCACAGGACCGACGGGGCGCTCTGGCTGCGCGACCGTCTCGCCGACTCCCGCCTGGTGGAGCTGCCCGGGTGCGGTCATTACCCGATGTTCGAGGCCGCTGATGCGTTCGACGCGGCGTTGGGCGACTTCCTCGAGTGGTGACGGGGCTCGCTTCGCGGGCCGCCCGGTCCGTCCGGGCGGCCCGCGGTGTCACAGTCCGGCGGCCTTAGCCACGATCACCTTCATGATCTCGCTCGATCCGCCGTAGACCCGGCTGACCCTGCCGTCGAGGTAGGCGCGCCCCAGGGGCGAGCCCCAGCGGTAGCCGTCGGTGCCGGCGAGCTGGAGGCAACGGTCGGCGACCCGGCCCTGCAGCTCTGTGCAGTAGAGCTTGGCCACCGCGGCGTCGGCACCGTCGAGGTCGCCTGCCACGAGCGCCGCGAGCGAGGCGTCGATCAGGGCCCGGCCCGCACGCACGTCGGTGGTGCAGGCGGCCACCTCGAACTTCGTGTTCTGTTCGGTGCGGTGTCCGGAGAGCAATGCGACCGTGGCGTCGAGGACGGCCTCGGCTGCCGCCTGCGAGTTGATCGCGATGGACAGTCGTTCCTGGGCGAGGTTCGCGGTCAGGTACCGGAATCCGGCGTTCTCCTCACCGAGGAGGTTCTCCACCGGGACCCGCATGTCCGTGAACGACAGCTCGGCGAGGTCCTGCGCCCGAAGGCCGAGCTTGTCGAGCTTGCGTCCGCGGCCGAACCCGGCGGTGTCGGTCTCGACGACCAGGAGGCTGATCCCGTCCCGACCCGCCTCCGGCGCGGTCTTGACCGCGAGCACGACCAGGTCGGCGGCCGCCCCGTTGGAGATGAAGGTCTTCGCGCCGTCTACGACGTAGTGGTCGCCGTCGCGAACCGCACGGGTGGCCATGGCCTTCATGTCCGAACCCGCTGCGGGTTCGGACATGCCGAGCGCTACGACGGCCCGCCCCGACACGAGGCGGGGCAGCCAGCGCGCCTTCTGCTCCTCCGACGCGTACTCCAAGAAATACGGCATGCAGATGTCCGTGTGCACCCTCAGCCCGCCCAGCGCGAGGAACAGGCGCTGGGCCTCCTCGGTCACCACTGCGCTGTGCCTGAAGTCGGATCCGGGTAGCCCGCCGTACTCCTCCGGAACTCCGATTCCGAGTATGCCCAGCTCGCCGGCCCGCAGCCAGAACTCGCGCGACGGCCTGCCCGTCCCCTCCCAGCCCGGGTAGGCGGGGACGACCTCCTCGGTCAGGAACTCACGCACGATCCGGCGGAACTTCTCGTGGTCCTCGTCGAACACGGTCCGGGGGATCACCGGAAGTCCATCCAGTGCCCGTGCGGGGTCCAGCCCATCATGAAGGGCAGCTCAATCCGGCAGATCGGCCCCTTCGTGATGTCGTGGGTGTCGAAGATCTGATACTCGCCACGCTTCTCCGCCCACCACGACACGGGCACGATGATGTATCCATCGCCCTCCGGCGAGTCCTTGTGGCGCGGGGCGAAGGTTGCCTCCAGGACCGCAGCGGGCTGGTCGGTACGGATGACGAACTCCTGGTCGGCCAGCGTCGTCATGTCGGTGACGACCAGGCTGTTCATGCGCATGCCGCCGCGCTTGATCTCGCCGCCCACCTGGTAGCCGAAGGTGTAGCCCCTGCCGTAGAAGCGCTCGTCGACCTTGGGCAGCTCCGACGGACGGTCGGAGAGCTGCTCGGCGGTGGCCTTGCCGGTGGTGAGGTCCACCGTCCACCGTCCCAGGTGGCTGCGGGCGATGGAGAAGAACAGCGCCACGTCGTCACCCGCGGCGAAGTCCTGCTCCAACGGGAACGGTGGCCGGTTGAAGATGGGCCCGTCGAGAGTGAGCAGGTTCCCGGTCACGTTCGCCGACAGCGTGTGCATGATGTACTGCGGCTCGAGGTCGGTGGTGATGTAGCGCACCGGGGCGGTCATGTCGTGACGGGGGATCAGTGCCAGGACGATGGGCAGGTCGGGGTCCCAGCCGAACACGCTGGTCTCCTGCTTCGTGATCCGCTGCTTGTCGATCAGGAACGGCTGGAACGGCATCACCATCCAGTCCTGGGTGAGCCAGATGTCGTGGGCGACCGAGTTGTACGGCGCGTCCCACAGCTCGCGGCTCTCGACCCCGCCGTCGGGATGGACGACGTGGACCGTCACGTACGGCGCAGTGTCGCGGTAGGCCCAGCCGTAGAGTACGCCCGTCTCGTGATCCCACTTGGGGTGTGCGGTGAACGTGGCGTCACCGTAGGCGGCGGGCTCGTGGATCCCGGGGGAGAGCTTGGGGGACCAGTTGACGATCCCCTTGGTCTCCAACGTAATCGGGTCCAGCGCAATGGGGGCGCCGCCCTGCTCCGAGGACGCGACCATCTCGCCCGCGAAGGGGAAGACGTTGATGTTGTTGGTGCCCTGGGGGACACCGGTCGTCCACCGGTCGCGCTTGACGTCGCCGTAGCCGTACGTGCGCCAGTCGTGCCAGTCGCCGTCGGTCCACTCGAACATGCCCCGCTCGTGCTGTTCCTCGAGCAGGTACTTCGGGGTACGCACCCACCGGTTGCGGAAGTCCGCGCGTCCGTCGCGGAGCACCAGGCCCTGCACCATGCCGTCCATGCCGAGTAGGCCGTTGGTGCCCTGGCTGGTCGGTCGCTTCCAGGTCGGCCCGACCCGGTAGAAGCCGCCCGCGAGATCCTTCGGGATCTCCCCGTGGGTGACGATGCACTCCTCGACCGTCGCCTCGAAACGCATCGGCTGGAACGGCCCCTTCAGTCGGGCCTCTTCCGGCAGTGGATACCCCATGGAACAGTCCTCCGGTCCGTCAGGCGAACGATCCGTCCGATCGAGGTGTGACGATGCCGACCGCACGGATCCCGCATATACCTCGAACACTGTAAACGATCGTTCTGTGATCATGCCAGCGCATCGTCGTGCAACCGATTTCAGTGCACGTAGATCGGCCTCTGAGGGTCCTGTGGGCTTCCGGACGTGAGCGGACCAGAGGTGAACGGGCTCGCTGCCGCGTCGGTGGGCGTCGGTTGACCCGAGTCGGTGCGGAGTTCTATATTTGAGACGTTCTGGCTCAATAACATGCGGGCGGCGGCGCCCGTGACCTTGGAGGCGGGGTATGCAGCCCCGCCTCAGGTCCCTACGAAAGGGGCAGTGGTGAACCACGTTCGGAAGGAGAGTCCCAGGGCGGACGGCCCGGGTCCGGCCATCGACCCGGGCCGGCTCCGCGCAGCACTCGCCGACGGGAACATCCCCACCCTGCTGATGGTGCTCGCGCACACAACGGGGGACGAGAAGTGGCTCCGGGACCCCTATCGGCCCCGACGGCCGAAGGGCCTCGACGACAACGACTCCGGTGGCCTGCCGCCCGAACGGCAGGACGAGGTCCGGAAGGCGGTCCTCGACCTGGTCACGTCCGGGGCCCGCCCGGCGTCGTCCCCGGAGCCGGAACGGGTGGCGGCGATGCTCGAGGTCGCCATGGACGAGCCGGTGCCCGCGGAGTACGGACCCCTGCTGAGCGAGGAGCTCGGCCTGCGGAGCCGCGACGTCGATCTGCCGGACCGCATCGGCGACCTGGATGTCCTGATCATCGGATCCGGCCTGTCCGGTCTCTGCCTGGCCGTGAAGCTGGAGGCAGCCGGGGTTCCCTACACGATCCTGGAGAAGAACCCCGGGGTCGGTGGGACCTGGCTGGAGAACACCTACCCGGGCTGCGGCGTCGACACGCCGAGTCATCTGTACTCGTTCTCCTTCTTCCCGAACTCTCGCTGGGACCGCTACTTCGCCAAGCGGCCGCAGGTGTCGGAATACCTCGAGCGGCTCACCGACACCTACGGGGTCCGAGGCAACATCGAGTTCGGGGTCGAGGTCGAGCGAGCGGACTACGACGCGGGCACGGCGTCGTGGACGGTCGTGGCACGCGGTGCGGACGGCGTCCGGACCGAACGCTCCGCACGCGTGCTGGTCTCCGCGGTCGGCATGGTCAACCGCCCCTCGGTTCCGGCGCTGCCTGGTCTGGAGTCCTTCGCCGGCCCCCGGATGCACACCGCCGAGTGGCTGCCCGACGTGGATCTGACCGGGAAGCGGGTGGCCGTCGTCGGCACCGGGGCGAGCGCGATGCAGCTCGTGCCGACGATCGCGGGCCGGGCCGAACAGGTCACGGTGTTCCAGCGGTCCAAGCAGTGGGCGCTGCCGCACCCGAACTACCTGCGCGAGGTCTCCGACAGCGTCAAGTACCTCATGGAGGTCGTTCCGTACTACACCGAGTGGTACCGGCTGCGTGCCTTCTGGAACTTCTCCGACCGGCTGCACCCGTCGTTGCAGATCGACCCGGACTGGCCGCACCCCGAGCGGTCCATCAACGCCATCAACGACCGGCACCGTGTCTTCCTCACCGACTACATCCGCTCGGAGCTCGGGGACCAGGCCGAGGAGCTGATGGACGACTGCCTGCCGGACTACCCGCCCTACGGCAAGCGCCCGCTGCTGGACAACGGTTGGTACCGCACGATCTGTCGGGACGACGTCGACCTCGTCGCTGAGGGGGTGACCGAGGTCCGGCCCGACTCGATCGTCACCGAATCGGGTGCCGAGTACCCTGCCGACGTGCTGGTGCTTGCCACCGGGTTCCGGACGCTGCAGTTCCTGTGGCCGATGGAGATCCGCGGGCGGTCCGGCCGCACGCTGCGCGACATGTGGGGCAGGCAGGACGCGCGCGCCTACCTCGGTGTGACCGTCCCCGACTTCCCGAACTTCTTCATCCTCAACGGACCCAACACCAACGCGGGCCACGGCGGGAGTGCCATCATCGCCACCGAGTTCCAGGTCCGCTACGTGCTGCAGGTCCTCGACGCCATGGTGCGTCGCGACCTGTCCACGACCGAGGTCCGCCCCGAGGTGTTCGAGGCCTACAACCGTGAGCTGGACGAGGCGCTCGCGCACTCGATCTGGGTGCATCGGGGGATGAGCACCTACTACCGCAACGAAGCCGGACGCGTCGTGATCAGCAGTCCGTGGACCTACCTGGACTACTGGGGCCGGACGCTGGAGGTCGACCTCGACGAGTACCACGTCGAGCCGGCCCGGACGCAGCAGCGGGCCTCGGCGTGAGCGGGGGGCCGCTGCAGGGACTCAAGGTGGTGGAACTCGCCGGCATCGGACCGGGCCCGTACGCCGCCATGCTGCTCGCCGACCTGGGGGCGGACGTGCTGCGCGTCGACCGTCCTGCGGGGGGCGGCAGTGCGGTACCCGCCGAGCACGACGTGCTCCGCCGCGGGCGGCGCAGCGTCGTGCTGGACCTGCGGCGCCCCGAGGGCGTCCGTGCGGTGTTGGAGGCGGTGGCCTCGGCGGACGTCCTCCTCGAGGGCTACCGTCCCGGCGTCGCCGAACGGATGGGACTCGGGCCGGAGCACTGTTGGGCGGTCAATCCGGCTCTGGTCTTCGGCCGGATGACCGGCTGGGGGCAGACCGGTCCGCTCGCCTCGACCGCCGGGCACGATCTGGGCTACATCGCTCTCACCGGTGCGTTGCACGCCATCGGCCGACGAGGTCAGCCGCCGACGCCACCGCTGAACCTCGTGGGTGACTTCGGCGGTGGGTCGACCTTCCTCATCATCGGGGTCCTCGCCGCGCTGTGGGAGGCCCGGTCGTCCGGCCGCGGTCAAGTGGTCGATGCAGCCATCGTGGACGGTGCCGCCTCGCTGACCGGTCTGCTGCACGGCATGCTCGCCGCGGGGCTCTGGCGCGACCGGCCGGCGTCGAACATGCTGGATTCCGGTATGCCCTGGTACGACGTCTACCCGGCGCGCGACGGCGGCCACCTCGCGGTCGGGGCGCTGGAGCCGGCGTTCTTCGCCGAGTTCGTGCGCATCCTCGGGATCGAGGCCGACGAGGGCGACCGGCGCGACCCGATGCGTTGGCCTGCTCTGCGCGAGCGAATCGCGAAGGCGTTCTCCACCCGCGACCGTGACGACTGGGCGGCCGTGTTCGAGGGGACCGACGCCTGCGTCGCGCCGGTGCTGGGGCTGACCGAGGCCCCGGACCACCCGCACCTCGCCGCTCGGGGCACGTTCGTGGAGATCGGCGGGGTGCGGCAGCCCGCTCCGGCACCGCGGTTCAGCAGGTCGGTCCCCGACCTTCCCGCGCCCCCCGCCGCGGCGGGTACCCATACCCGGCAGGCGCTGGAGGACTGGGGCGTCACCGCGGTCGACGAGCTGATCGCCGGAGGTGTCGCGCACCAGGCCTGATCCCTCGGGCGCATGATGCCCGGCCCCGTGGCGGGGCCGGGCATCACGCGTTGCGGACGAGGATGCGGGCGTCCACCTCGAACACCACGGTGCCGGTGCCGGTGGAGAGCCTGCCGAGGGTCCGGACGATCGCGTCGTCGCGGCCGGGGCGCGGGGTCACCGCCACGATCTCCACGCGGCCGGAGAGGACGTCACCGGGCCTGCTGGGAGCCAGGAGGTGCATGCCGTCGGTGCCCATCCCGGCGACGACGGCGACCCGGCGGAGGAAGGCGTCCACTTGCAGCCGCTGGAAGACCGCGAGCACATGCACCCCGCTGGCGATGACACCACCGAACCGGAGGGCCGGGGCCGAACCGGGTTCGGTGTGGTGCGGCAACGGGTCCCACGCCCGTCCGAAGTCGACTATCTCGCGCTCCGAGAGCCTGTGGGAGCCGATGTCGAACACGGTCCCGACCGCGAGGTCCCCGGCGAGCAGCAGCACGCCGGGGACCGCCGCGGAACCGCCGTTCAGCGGCCCAGCCGGCGACGGAGGTCCTTCGCGCCGACGAACCGCGCGAGCTTGCCCATCAGCTGGCTGCGCTCGGCCATGGTGGGGTACCAGTACAGTTCGGACTTGAGGTTGAACCGCTCCTCGATGATCGGCTTGGTGCGGCAGTACTTGCGGATGCCCGTCGCACCGCCGAGCCGGGCACCGATGCCCGACTGTCGCCTCCCGCCCATGGGGACGGGTAGCTGGAAGACGTTGGTCATCGCGTTGTTGACGTTCACGGTGCCCGAGTCGATGCGTTCGGCGACCCGGCGGCCGTGCCGGTGGTCGCGGCTGAAGACACTGGCCGCGAGGCCGTAGCGGGAGTCGTTGGCCAGCCGGACGGCCTCGTTCTCGTCGGCCACCTTCATGATCGGGAGGGTTGGACCGAAGGTCTCCTCTTGCATGCACCGCATGGTGTGGTCGACATCGACCAGGACCGTCGGTTCGAAGAACAGGCCGGGTCCAGGGATCCGCCGCCCACCGGTCAGAGCCCGTGCGCCACGGCCGAGCGCGTTGTCGACGTGCGAGGTGATGATCTCGAGCTGGCGCTCGGTGGCGATCGCGCCGACGTCGGAGGAATAGGACTGCGGCTCGTCGGAGCCGACCCGCAGAGTCCGAGTGAGCTCGACGACCCGGCGGACGAACTCGTCGTAGACGGCCGCCTCGACGTAGACGCGCTCGACCGACACGCAGATCTGGCCCGCGTTGTAGAAGGCACCCCAGACCGCGGCTGAGACGGCACGGTCGAGGTCGGCGTCCGCGAGGACGATGAGGGCGTCCTTGCCGCCGAGCTCGAGACTGCACGGCACGAGACGTTCGGCTGCGCGGATGCCGATCGCGCGCCCGGTCTCCACGGACCCGGTGAACTGCACCATGTCGACCTCGTCGACGACTGCGGCGCCGGTCGCCCCGCGGCCGGTCACGCAACCGAGCACCGGCGGTGCGCCGATCTCCTCGTTCCATCCGCGGACGGCCTCGGCCCAGGTCAGCGGTGTCTCCTCGGACGCCTTGCTCAGGACCGCACAGCCCGCCATCAGGGCCGCAGGCGCGTCGAGCATCTGCATGGAGAGCTGGGCGTTCCAGGGAGTGATGATGCCGACGAGCTGGTGCGGTGAGTAGGTGATGCTGAGCTTCTTGGTCATCATGGCCGGACTGTGCGGCCGCTGGCGCTCCGGGCGGAGGAATCGTTCTCCGTGCTTGAGGTAGTAGTTCAGCGTGTCGACCGCTGGGGTGATCTCGCCGAGCGCGAGGTCGCCCCACGACTTGCCGGTCTCCTCCTGCACCATCCGGAGCAGTCGCTGCTCGTTGTCGAGCAGCCAGTCCCGGAACCGGCCGAGCCACATCCGGCGGCCGGCGAACCCGATCGCCTCCCATTCGGGCTGTGCCGCCCGCAATCGGGCCGCTACCTGCGCAACCTGGCCTGCGTTCATGTCGGGGACACTGCCCACCACCCGCCCGTCGGCCGGTGACCGTACTTCGACCCCGGTCTCGTTCCGGGTGGTGTCCGAGGACTCGCGAATGGCCGACGACATCGGTCCGCTCCGATCCCCGCCGTCGGTCGGACGGCGGCTGGCTGCTGCGCTGCACCTGCTCCCGAAGGATGCCGCAACCGATCGTCGGAACGATCGTTGACTCCACGAAACCTCGGGGGCATTATTGATATCAGATGCCTCAAAATAGGGCCAGGCTCGTCCCGGCCGCCCGGCCGGCGACTCCGCACGGTCCCCGAGCCGCACGACCATGGAGGTCCAGCACCCGTGACGACTACCGCCGACAGCGCTTCCGGGACCGGCAGCGGCACGACACCGGGTGAGGACACGGCGGCGCTGGCCCGGCTGCTCGACGGCCGTCGCAGCTGCCGCCAGTACCTGGCCGAGCCGCTGGAGCGCAGCACGGTGGAGACGGTCCTCGATCTCGCACGCCGCACGCCGTCGTGGTGCAACACGCAGCCCTGGCACATTGTGGTCACCGACGGGGACGGCACCGACCGATTCCGCACCGCGCTGCTGGAGCACCTGTCCACGGCCGGGATGGCCCCGGACTTCCCGTTCCCGGAGCGCTACGAGGGCGAGTACGACCTGCGGCGGAAGGAGTGCGCCTGGCAGCTCTACGAAGCGGTGGGCATCGCTCGCGGTGACCGGGCCGCATCCGGCCGGCAGACCGCTCGCAACTTCGAGTTCTTCGGTGCCCCTCATGTCGCGCTCGTGACCACCGAGGCGGCCCTGGGCACCTACGGCGCCGTCGACTGCGGTCTCTACGTGCAGAGCTTCCTGCTCGCGGCCGAGAGCCTCGGCCTCGGTGCGATCCCGCAGGCCGCGCTGGCGGCGTACGCCCCGTTCATCCGCTCGTACTTCGGGCTGCCCGAGACCCGCCGCGTCGTCTGCGGAATCTCCTTCGGCCGCCCGGATCGCGAGGCGGCGGCCAACAACTTCCGGACCCATCGGCGTCCGGTCGAGGACACCGTGACCTGGTACTCCGGCTGAGTCCGGTCACGACCACACCCCCGAACCCCCCGACGAAGTGGAGGAACCCGATGAAGATGGACGCCGCGGTGCTGTGGGAGCCCGGGACGGACTGGAGTGTCGAGGAGGTCGAGCTCGACGGTCCCAAGCACGGCGAGGTACTCGTCCGGTGGGAGGCCAGCGGGCTGTGCCACTCCGACCACCACCCGAGGGCCGGTGACATTCCGGCGTCGCTGCCCGCTGTCGGGGGGCACGAGGGCGCCGGCGTCGTCCTGGAGGTCGGCGACGGTGTGTCGGGCTTCAAGGAGGGCGACCACGTCGTCGGGTCGTTCCTTCCAGCGTGCGGGAAGTGCCGGTGGTGTTCCACCGGGCAGCAGAACCTGTGCGATTTCGGCGCGCTGATCATGGCCGGGCACAACCTGGACGGGACGTTCCGCCGCCGGGCTCGGGGAAGGGACGTCGGCTCGATGTCGATGCTGGGAACCTTCGCCCCCTACGGCACGGTCCCGGAGCAGTCGCTCGTCGCGATCGACGAGGACATCCCGCTCGACAAGGCGTGCCTGGTCGGGTGCGGTGTGACGACCGGGTGGGGTTCGGCGGTGAACACCGCCGGCGTCCGGCAGGGCGACACGGTGGTCGTAGTCGGGATCGGGGGCATCGGCGCCGGTGCGGTGCAGGGCGCCCGGCTGGGCGGCGCCGAGCAGATCGTTGCGATCGACCCGGTCGCGTCGAAGAAGGAGCACGCCGAAGGTTTCGGGGCCACCCACTTCGCACCGAGCATGGCCGACGCCGTCGAGCTGGTGCGCGACCTGACCCGGGGCGTGATGGCCGACTCGGTCATCCTCACGCCCGGGCTGGTCGAGGGAAGCATGATCGCCGAGGCGCTAGAGCTGACGCGCAAGGGCGGCGCCACGGTCGTCACCGGTCTGGCGTCGGTCACCGACACTGCCGCGCAGATGTCGTTGGTCATGTTCACCCTGTTCCAGAAGCGGCTGCTCGGA
The DNA here is from genome assembly GCF_037727765.1 of Pseudonocardia spirodelae. Lineage (NCBI taxonomy): Bacteria > Bacillati > Actinomycetota > Actinomycetes > Pseudonocardiales > Pseudonocardiaceae > Pseudonocardia > Pseudonocardia spirodelae. Next base: position 188,064 of record NZ_JBBJUP010000007.1, read on the forward strand.
AGCCTCTTCGGTGAGGCAAACCCCCGGGCGGACATCCCCAAGCTGCTCCGGCTGTACCGGGCGGGCAAGCTCAAGCTCGACGAGACCGTGACCCAGGAGTACAAGCTCACGGACATCAACGGGGCCTACGACGACATGCTGGCGGGTCGCAACATCCGCGGTGTGGTGCGCCACCAGCACTGAGCGACCCCACGCCGGCACCACGACACGACGGCCGCCCACCGGTGCTCCCCGCCGGTGGGCGGCCGTCGTTGCGGTCGGGTGGGCGTGCGGCGATCACCCGTCGAGGGTGCTGAGTGCCCGCAGCGCCATGTCCCGCAGCAGCGGAACCGCGTCTTCGGACTGTTTGCTACGGGCGGGTCGGGTGGCGTCGGACAGCATGAGCGCGTGCACCGCCCGCATCGCTGTGGTGATGCGTTCTGGTGGGGCTCCGGGATACCGGGTCTCGAGGCACACGCGCCACCGGTCGATGTAGCGCTGCTGGCGCCGCCGGTACGACTTGCGGTACGGGTCGGCGAGCGAACGTTCCTCGCGCAGCCAGATGGCCGCGAGCTTCGGGTGCTGGGCGGAAAACCGAACGTGCGCCTCGACCAGGCCCTCGAGGTCGGCTGCCGGATCCGGGCCGGGGGCCTGGATACTCAGCAGCAGGGCATCGATGGCCTGGTCGAACAGCACGCCCAGGATCTCGTTCTTGCCGTCGAAGTGTCGGTAGATCGCCGATCCCGACATGCCGGCGAGCTCGCCGATCGCATCGACACCGACGCCGTCGAAACCACGCTCGAAGAAGAGCTGCTCGGCGGCGTCGAGGATCTGCTTTTCACGGCCCACGTGCACCGATCCTAGGAGAACGTCCGATCCGGGGCCGGACGCCGCGCCTAGTAGGACCTCGGCAGCCCGAGGGTGTGCTCGGCGATGAAGTTGAGGATCATCTCCTTGGACACCGGTCCGATCTTCAGCATGCGCAGCAGGAACCAGTAGTTGCTGAGCTGGTACTCCAGAGCCACGCCGTTGCCCCCGTGGGTCTGAATGGCCGCGTCCAGGCAGTGCAGGCCGGCGTCCACACCGGTCAGCTTCGCCATGTTCGCGGCCTCGCCGCCGTCGAGGCCGAGGTCGTAGAGCATGCACGCCTTCGCCGTCATGAGCCGCGAGGTCTCGAGTGCGATCTTGGACTCGGCCAACGGGTGGGCGATGGCCTGGTGGGATCCGATCGGCGCCTTCCACACGGTGCGCTCGCTCGCGTAGGCCACCGCCTTCTCGAGTGCGTAACGGCCGACTCCGGTGCAGATCGCGCTGACCAGTAGCCGTTCGGCGTTGATCCCCGCGAACGCGGCGCGGATACCGTGGTGCTCCGCGCCGATCACCCGGTCCGGCGTGATGCGCACGTCGTCGAAGTAGACCGTGGACTGCTTCTCCGGCACCTGCAGAGCCGTGGGCAGCGGCTGGTGGCTGACCCCCGGCGCGTCGGTGTCGACGATGAACAGCGTCAGCAGTCCGCGCCCGGACCGCTCGTCCTGCCCGGTCCGGGCGACGACGATCGCGAACTCCGCCTCGTCGAAGCCCGAGATGTAGTACTTCTGACCGTTCAGGATCCAGTCGTCGCCGTCGCGACGTGCCGAGGTCGAGATGTTGAACGAGTTGTGCCCTGCGTCCGGCTCGGTGATCGCGAACGAGCTCATGATCTGCCCGGTTGCCAGGCCGCGCAGCCAGCGGTCCTTCTGCTCCGGGGTCCCGTGCTGGGCGAGGATCGTGCCGTTCACCCCGGGGGAGAACACCGCGGCCAGCGCCGGTACCCCGGCGGCCGCGGTCTCCTCGAGTACGGCGGCGACGTCGTAGAGGCCGCCGCCGCCGCCGTCGTACTCCTCCGGGAGGTGCACCCCGAAGAAGCCGCCCCCGGCGAGCTCGTTCCACAGCTCGGTAGCCGGCTTTCGCTCGTCCACCACACGCTGGAAGTACGGAGCGCCGTACCGCGAGGAGATGGAGGCCACGGACTTGCGGAGGAGGACCTCCTCGTCGCTGGGCACGAGGGGGAGTGAAGGGGTGACCGACGGCTGGGGCGTCATCGACGTGTCCAATCCCGGCGGCAGCTCCGCCGACTGAGAACGATCGTTCCTGTCAGGTCTTGAGTATGACACAGCGCATGTGCTCAAGGCAGAGGTACGGACGTGACCAGGTCGATCCACGATGCAAACGATCGTTCGACGGTGCTTGCCTTGCTCGACTTCCCAAACGATCCTGGGGCGTGGGTGCGATCGGTACCCGTCCGGAAAGGAAGTCGTCCGTGCAGACCTATGACCCCTTGTCGGTGTTCGGCGCCGTCGAGCGCAATGTCGTCGCCGTCGTGCTGTTGGTGGCGGTATGTGGCGTCGCGACGCTGACCTACCTGATCTCGGCGTTCCGGGCTGCGTCGCGCACCCGGCTGTATCCGGCGGCCTTCACCGCGGTGGGCTTCTTCGGCGTGCATGACCTGACCTACGTACTGAACTGGCCTGCGTGGCTGTCCGGGCCGCTCTCACACCCGTGGACGATCCTCTGGTTGGCGGGTCTGGCGGTCACCACCGTCATTGAGTTTGCCCTGGTGGCCCAGGTGTTTCGCTTCGGTCGCTCGGAGCTCATGCCCTGGGCGTCTCAGCGGCTCTTCGGCGCACTCCTTCTCGCGGGTATCGGCGGTATCGCCGTGGCGTGGGTGGTCGTGAAGAGTGCTCTGCACGATCCGCTGTTCCTCATCTCTTTCGCGGTGACCGCTTGGATGGGGCCGGTGTTCGAGTCCGTGCTACTGACCCGACGCAGGTCGTCGGCCGGACAGACGATGACGATGGCCTGGTCGTTGGTCGCCGTGCAGGTCGGTCTGTTCACGGCGTGGGCGTTGCTCGACGCCTTCTTCCGCTCCCCGATCTTCCTCGCGTTCGGAGGCTCCGCGGTGGTGTGGGCGGTGGCGAACGTAGCCCTGCTCCGACGCGCGGGTCCAGGGACGCGTCGACTCGAAGGCTGAGGCGCGGTCGGGGCGTCGGGTAGACCGTCGAAAGTCACTCGAACGGGTTTTATGGCTTCTTCGTCTCGAAAGTGCGTGACTTCAGACCGGAACGTTCGTTCTGGCCTGTAGCGGTCCGAGCGGCAGGCCTCGGGCATCGAGAGAGGAACGACGATCATGGGTGCGAGGTTCACACGCCGAGCAACGACGCTGGTGGTGGCCGGTTCGGTTGTGGCCGGGACGTTGCTGGGGGCTCCGGCCGCAGCGTGGGCGGTGACGATCGTCCCCCAGCCCGGCACACCCTGTTCGACAGGAGCGGAATCGATCGACTGCGCCGTCGACGACGCGATCGCGGCCGTCGCGGCCGGCGACGGTGCGCGCGCTGCCAGCATCGTCCGCGGCGCCGGCATGAGCGAGCAGTCGGACCGGTTGGCTGACGTGATCTTCCGGGCGGGTGTCGTCGCGGTTGATGAGGGACGAGGCGACACCTACGCACCGGCCGTCGCGACGATGTTCACCGACGGTGGAGCGCCGCTCGCCGTGGCCACCGATTCCTTCCGCATCGCCGGGACACTCGCGGCCACGAACGGGCTCACACCGGACCAGGCCCGGGCCGGATCAGCGGCCATCGCCCAGACCTACGCCGCCTACGCGGTCTGAGGAGAGCAATCGTGGACATCAGAGTCGCTCCCTCCGCCGCCCGGCGACGACGTCGTCCGGCGTGGGGCCGCACACTGCTCGTATGCGCGGCAGTGACCTCGGTGCTGCTCGCCGGTGCTGGAGCCGCCATGGCCGACAGCGACCGACGTATCGAAGAGTTCGGTCCGATCCCGAACCCGCTCGGCACCCCGTGTGAGATCGAGTTCGATCGTGACGGGTACCTGTGGATCGAACAGATCGCGGCGAACTCAATGGGCCGGTTCGACGTCGAAAGCGGCGAGTTCCGCGAGTACCCGCTGCCCACACCGGGCGCCATCCCCGGCGGCATGGAACTCGGCCCGGACGGCGGCATCTGGTTCCCGGAGGTCATCGGGAACCAGATTGTCCGCCTGGACCCGGCGACGGGCGGGATGCGCGAGTTCCCGCTGCCCTGGGCCGGCGCACTCGGCAACGGAGGAGGCGGCCGGTACGGCGCGAGCGCGTCCGATGACCTCACCTTCGGGACCGACGGAGCCGCCTACTTCACTCTGATCGGTCTCAGCGCGATCGGCCGGTTGGACATCAAGACCGGTGAGTTCTCGAAGATCCCGATCGCTACGGGTGCGGTCATCGCCATCATCCAGCCCGGACCGGGGGACACGATCGTCGCGGCTGAGACCGTGCGCAATCAGATCGTCGTCCTCGACCTGCACACCCTCACGGTGCGCGAGTTCCCACTTCCTCAGCCGCTGTCCGGCCCGCAGGGCATCACCACCGGTATCGACGGCGCGGTGTGGTTCACGGAGGCGCTGGGGCAGCGACTCGGGCGGCTCGACGTCGAGACCGGCGAGATCACCGAGGTCGACCTGATCGCGAAGCGCGGGGACCAACCGCTGCCGATCACCCCGGGGAATCCTCTGCCGGTACCGACGACCATGAAGACCGCCGGCGACGGCAAGCTCTATTTCACCCAGGGTGGCCTGCTGTTCCCCAGCTTCGGGAACAAGATCGGTGTCTACGACATCAGGACGGGGCAGCTCGAGGAGATCACCACCCCGTCTCCGGCATCGACGCCGTGCGACTTGAACACGCAGAAGGACGACGAGGTGTGGGTCGGACTGCTCGTCGCGAACAAGGTGGGCCGAATCCAGCTGGGGTGACAGTCGCCGGGGGTTGCGAGCGATGCCAGGACGAGGCCTCCAGTCGGTGGATCTGCGCTGGGCTACTCGGTTCCAACTGTCGCGCACCGTCGGAGCGGACCTGCGATTCCTCGGTGAGCACGCATTGATCAAGGCGAGTCCATCGCAGTGTGCTCTTCGGGGATCGGTCATCCAAGCCTGCTGAAGGGGAAGGATGAAACCTCGGTGGAACGCCTTCGGCGTGGCCTGTCGGCCCGGTGGCTCAGCACGACCGGTCCCCCGGTCAAGGGCGCTGCGCTGGCGCTCCGCGTCGCCTGCGGCCGGCCCTTGTCAACCCCATGTCAATCTCGGGGTGGGTCGTTCCCATCGCCGGAAGTGTCCCGCCGTCCTCGTCGGTGTCCAGGCCGGTGCCCTTCGGGTGGCCTTCGGCCAGCCTGGACACCGCCTTCGGGCGGCTGGTGCCGGCCGCTATGGGAAAGCGACGCCGGGCCTGGTCAGGACGCCATCGCGTTGTCGCCGGCGGGTGTCGTGCGCTGGTCGCGGGCGGTGATGGCGGCGGCGTGGCGGTCGGGGTCGTAGGGGTGTTCTCGGTCCAGCAGCGCCAGATGATCCGCAGCCAGGCCCGGGCCAGGATCCGGATGGCGTGGGCGTGGTTGTGTCCGCGTGCTCGGGCTCGGGCGTAGGTGTCCTGGGCCCAGGGGTGGGCGGCGCGGCTGCCGTCGGCGAAGTCGACGAGTGCTTGGCGCAGGCGGCAGTTGCAGCCGCGGCGGAAGGCGACGTAGTGCGACCGGCCCGATGCCCGGGTCGAGGGGGAGATCCCGGCAGCGGCGGCGAGGGCGTCGTCGGTGGGGTAGCGGCCGCGGGAGTCGCCGATCTCGGCGAGCCGCTCCTTGAGGTTGCGCAGCAGCGCGACCAATTCGCCGGTGATGACCTGCGCGGCGTCGGCGGCGGGCCCGTCGGGGTGCCCGGCCGGGGCCTGGCGCAGGTGGTCGAACAGTTGGGCCGGGGTGCGGGTGTCGGAGCGGGTGTAGCGGGCGCTGCGCAGCCAGGTCGCGAGGCGTTTCTCCGAGAGCCAGGCGGTGTGGCGCGGGGTGGGGAACCGGTCGAGGAAGGCGAGCGAGACCGTCCCGGCCAGGTCGTGGAACAGCCCGACCGCGCCGGGGTGGGCGAGTTGCAGGTGAGCGCGGAGCTGGTTGTGCGCGGCGACGCGGGCCTTGACCAGGTCGGCGCGGGTGCGGATGAGCATGCGCAGGCCGATGGTGGCGTCGGTGTCGAGGGTGAGCGGGGTGAGGCGGCGGCGGTCGGTGCGCAGGACGTCGGCGAGCAGGTAGGCGTCGAAGCGGTCGTCCTTGTTCCTGGCTGTGGAGTAGCGGGTGCGCAGGGCGGTGACCTGGCGGGCGGGCGAGGCTCCGACCCGCTGGGCGGGAGTGGACCGAGCAGCGCGGCCACGACCGGGCCGTCGCCGCGCGACCAGCGCGCCATCTCCAGCGCATCGAGCACCATGCTGGTGCGCATGTGCCCGGCGACCCGCCAGCCCACGATCATCCGCGAGAAGGCGTCGACGATGAAACACACGTAGGCGACCCCGGACCAGGCCGGCACGCAGGTCAGGTCGGTAACCCACAGCTGATTCGGCGCGTCGGCCCGGAACTGGCGCTGCACCAGGTCCGGATGGCGCGCCGCGACCGGATCCGCCCGAGTGGTGCGCAGGCGCTTGGTCCGTCGGGCGCCCTCGATACCCGTCGCGCGCATCAAGCGGGCGACCTGGTCACGGCCGACGTCCACGCCGTCGCGGCGGGCGGCCTTCCACAGCTTGCGTGCTCCGTAGACGCGGTAGTTGTTCTCCCCCAACGTGACCAGCCGCGGGGTCAGGTCGATGTCACGCAACGAGCGAGCCGAGGGCGGTCGCGTCTTGGCGGCGTAGTAGCTGCTCGGGGCCACCTGCAGCACACGGCAGATGAGCTCGACCCCGAGCCGGCGCCCCTCCACGACGTCGTCGCGGTGGGCGTCGAAGAATGCCACTACCTGCGGTACTGGCGGTCGAGCTCCGCCCCGAAGAAACTCGCAGCCCGCCTGAGCACCTCATTGGCCCGGCGCAGTTCGCGGACCTCTTGCTCGAGCTCGCGTACCCGGGCTGCCTCGTCGGTGGTGACACCGGGCTGGTGGCCGTCGTCGACGTCGGCTTGGCGCACCCACAACCGCACCGACTCCGCGCCGTAACCGAGCTGATCGGCCACCCGCTTCACCACACCGTGATCGTGTCCCAGCTCGGTGCGCAGGGTGCGGACCATCCGCACCGCCGCGGCCTTCTCCTCCTGCGAGTACCGCCGCGTCGTCGGCTTGCCCGCAGTGCGTTCTGACGGCATGACTCCATCCTCGTTTCCAAGGTCAAGAGTCTCTACAGCACCCAGGGCGGCTCACGACTTCACGAGCGGCGGGGTAGGAATTCCGGCCGCAGCTTCGAGATTTCAGGTCCGCCTGGCCCCACCTAACCGACTGAAGGCCATGATCTCGATTCCGGACTGGGGGTGTGACACGCCGCGTGACGCGAGCTGTCGACAAAAGGAGTTGCCACAGCAGCTCGTGAATACCGATCAGCGATTATTGTTGCAGGTCGTTGAGGCAGACGAGAGCCGCGAACTTCCTTCAAAACTGCCCCTCATAGGCCACCTTTGGGACCGGTGACTAGTGGTTCGACCCCGCGGTCCTTTCCTTCTCGCCAGGTGATGACGTCAAGGACCCGAAGAGCGGACACAGAGGAGTCGAGGGACGCCCTGTCGCACAGAGTGGGTAGACGGTGGTGAAGGGCGTTGTCCTGGGCGCGGAGTGCTTACCGTACAGGCTCCCACTGGGCGACTCGTGTGTTGGTGACCTGTACGACGACTGAGTCCCAGATGGGACGTCCCTTCGGGCGCTTGCGGGCGACGAGCTTGCTCGCGAGTGTTGGTCCGACGGCTGGAAGTTCACGGAGCGCGGACATGAGTGCCCAGCCGGGCCAATCGTCGGCGAGACGCTTGTCGATCTCGACAAGATCGCGATCGGACCCGAGGTCACGGAGAGTCGATTCGTTACGATGGGCTGGAGGATCTGAGCCCACGCTTTCCCCCACGCTTACGTTCGATCGCCAGTGCATGCCGGTGACTGTCCGAGTTGATCGACCCGGTTGCTGACCAGCACGATCATGTTTGCTCGATCGCCGCTGATCAGGGCCCGTCAGTGGACCAAGGACCCGTCAGGTTGCCGGTTCGAACCCGGCCCGCCGCACAGAAGTGCAGCGACGCAGGCGATGCTCGCGGGTGCCGCCGACGATCACCGTGGCGACGGCGGGCAGCAGGTGAGCTCGCGCGGGGCCACGGTCGCCGAACCGGTGCGGCCGGCGAGCAGGACGACCGGCGGCGCCCTGGCCTGGCTGCACTGCTCCTCGCCCAGCTCACGTCGGAGTGCCGGGTGGGGCAGAGCTTCTCGTCCACGGTGACATCAGGACGACCACCGTCGATCTGCTGACCGTTGCCCGTGCGCCGGGTGAGCCGCCGGCGGTCGGGGTCGGTGCGGCGGGTACGGCGGACAAGCCGGCCGACGGGCTGACCGAGCACGGCGCGGAGAAGATCTACGTCGCCGAGACCGAATCCACGGACTTCCTGTCCCCGGAGACGACGGCGCGCCGGAGCGGACCGCCGTCACACGGCCCCGTCCGCGTCGCGGGCCCGGCCGGCGGCCCGCGGCGCCGCCGGCGGCGGAGCGGCCCGGAGCAGGCCGGACGCCACCGCCGGGAACACCAGGACCGACACCATGCCGGCCGCGACGAGCGCCGCGCCGGTGGTGGGGGACAGCACCCGCAGCCGCAGCCCGATCTCCACCGCCGCCACCACGAACGGCAGCGTCGTCGCCTGCAGCAGGCCGGCCGCGACCGCCCGGCGGGTGCCGAGCCGCGGCCGGTAGAGCAGCGCGGGCAGCCCACGCACCAGGAGCAGCGCGACCACGAACAGCGGTACCTGGGCCTGCGCCGCACCGGATGTGGCCAGTGCCCCCGCGTCGAAGCGGATGCCGCTGGTCACGAAGAACACGGGCACGACGAACCCGTAGCCGATCGCGTCCAGCTGCAGCCCGGTCTGCGGGTGCACGGTGGCGGCGTCGGTGTCGACCAGGCGCAGCACCGCACCGGCGAGGAACGCGCCGAGGATCGCCTCGAACCCGAGTCCCTGGGCGAGCGCGACGAACACCACGAGCAGCAGGACCGCGAAGCGGATCCGGATGTGCGCGGTCGTGCCGGCCAGACCGGCGAACACCCGTTCCGCACGCATCGCGATCCGCGCCAGGGCGAGCACCACCAGCACCGCGACGACGGCGAGACCCGACAGCAGCACCAGCTTCGTGCCGAGCCCGGTGGCGGCCTCGGAGAAGAACAGCGACAGCAGCAGCACCGCGCCGAAGTCCGCGACCGAGGAGGCGACGACCACCAGCGTGCCGGTGCTCCCGTCGATCTCGCCGGCGTCCTTGAGGACCGGCACCACGAGGCCCAGCGAGGTCGCGCACAGCGTGACCGCCACGAGCAGCGGGGCGCGTGTGAGCCCCAGCGCGGCCAGCGCCAGCCCCGTCCCGAGCGCGAGCGCGAGCGCGAGCGATGCGGCGAAGCCCGCCAGCGCCAGCCGCAGCGACGGCCCGCCCAACCGGTGGACGTCGATCTCCAGGCCGGCGAGGAACAGCAGGAAGGCCAGGCCGATCAGCGCCAGCACCTCGACCGGCGGGGTGACCCGGACCCACCCCAGCACCGACGGTCCGAGTACCACCCCGGCGGCGATCTCCAGCACCGGCGACGGCACGCGCAGCCGTCGCCCGGCCCGGGCCAGCAGCGGCGCGGCGAACGCGACCGCGCACACGACGAGCAGGTCGGTGAACTGCACGGATCCCCCTCCGCCGTGCGGCGCGGGCTCCGGCCGCCCGGCCGCTCACCCCGTGCAGAGCCCGCGGACCGCGCCGCCGTTACGCGCGGCCCGCGGCACGGTGCGCCGCCGGTACCGGGCCACGGCGGCGGTCACGGCGCGCGCCGGCCCGGTCATGTCGGCAGCGCCCCGAGCACGCCGCGCAGACGGGCTCGGCCCCGGTGCAGGAGCACCCGCTGGTTGGTGGGGGTCAGCTCCAGCAGCACGCACACCTCCGCCGGGTCCAGGCCGAGCACGTCGCGCAGTGCGACCACCGCGCGCTGCCGGGCGGGCAGCTCGCCGAGCGCCGACACCAGCGCGTCGCGGACCTCCGCGGCCAGCAGCGCGGGCTCGGGCGACCACGGTGCGGGGACGGCGTCGTCGCGCCGGTGCCCCGGCCGCGGGTCGTCGGCGCCGCGGACATACTCCGGATCGGCCGCCGGGCCGAGCAGCTCGGCGGCGGTGCGGGCCTCCCGCCTGCCGTGCCGGCGGGCCGTGTTGACCAGGATGCGGAACACCCAGGTGCGCAGGCTCGACCGGGCCTCGAACCCGTCGAGCGCGCGGACGACACCGAGCCAGGTCTCCTGCACGACCTCCTCGGCCGTCGCGCGGCTGTGGACGTGGCCGCGCGCGACCCGCAGCATCGCCGGGGACCAGTCCCGCACGATCTCGGCGAACGCGGCGTCGTCCCGGGCTCGCAGCCGGTCGAGGAGGTCGCTGGACTCGGCGAGCACCGGGGCACGCTAGGTGCCCTCGGGCCGGGCGACCACGGCCGAAGGACTCCCCGGCTCACACCAGCTCGCCGTCGGCGTGGACGTGCAGCAGGGCGGGGCCGTCGGCGGCGAACAGGGCGGCCGTCGCGTCGTCCAGCTCCGCGTTGCGGTGCACCGGGATGCCGGTGGCCCCGCAGAGGCGCGCGTACTCCGCGAAGTCCGGGTTGACCAGCGCGGTGTGCCAGACCGGGTGACCCGCGGCGTGCTGCTCCTTGCTGATCTTCCCGAGCGCGCCGTTGTCGATCAGCACGTGCCGGACCGGGATGCCGTGGGCGACGGCGGTGGTCAGCTCGGCGAGGTACTGGCCGAACCCGCCGTCCCCGGTGACCGCGACGACCGGCGCGTCCGGCCGCGCCGCCCACGCGCCCAGCGCGGCCGGGTACCGAACCCGATCGAGCCGAGGTAGCCCGACATGAGGACCGGCTGGCCCGCGCTCTCGAAGTAGCGCCCGAAGGAGTAGGCGTGGTTGCCGACGTCGACGGTGATCACCGCGTCGGGCGGGCAGTGCGCGGACAGCGCGGCGAAGACCGCCGCGCTCGCGACCCCGTGGCCGCGGTCGTCGGCGGCGCGGCGGGCCTTCTCGGCGCGCCAGATCGCGCACCGGGCGGCGACGTCGGGGCGCTGGTCGACCGCGGCGTTCGGCCCCGGGTCGTCGAGCAGCGCGCGCAGCGTCGTGCGGGCGTCGCCCAGCACCCCGGCGGTGACCGGCTGGAACCGCCCGATCGCCGACGGCCGGTCGTCGACCTGCACGACCGGCTTGTACGGCGCGATCCCGGTGTGGTGGGAGAAGGACGCACCGACCACGACCAGCAGGTCGGCCTCGTTCATCAGCCACGACGCGACCGGGGTGCCGGACCGCCCGAGCACCCCCGCGCCGAGCGGGTGGGTGTCGGGGACCAGGCCCTTCGCCCGGAAGGTGGTCAGGACCGGTGCGCCGAGCCGCTCGGCCAGCTCCCGGACCTCCGCCGCGGCGCCGCGGGCCCCGTGCCCGGCGACGAGCACCGGCCGCCGCGCCGCGCGCAGCAGCTGCAGCGCCCGGTCCAGCGCGGCCCGCGACGGTGCGACCGCGGGGTCGGCCCGCCGGCCGTCCGGCCCGCCTGCGGCCTCCTCGGAGGGCAGGTCCTGCACCTCGTCGGGCAGGACGAGGTGGGCGACGCCGCGCCCGTCGACGGCGTGCTTGACCGCCGTCGCGGCCAGCTCGGCGTGCGAGGACCCGGCGTGCGCGGTCACCGTGCTCACCGCGACGTCGCGGAACACCGCCGACAGGTCGACGTCCTGGAAGGCGCCCCGCCCCAGCGCCGGGGACGGCACCTGCCCGGACACGGCGACGACCGGCGCGCCGTCGAGCTTGGCGTCGTAGAGCCCGGTCAGCAGGTTCGACGAGCCCGGCCCGGCGATTGCCAGGCAGACCGCGGGGCGGCCGGTGAGCTTCCCGTACGCCGATGCGGCGAACGCCGCCGCGCCCTCGTGCCGGATCCCCACGTAGCGCAGCTCGCCGCGTTCCTCGGCTCGTCGCAGGGCGTCGGCGAACCCGAGGTTGGAATGTCCGACCATGCCGAACACCGTGTCCACGCCCCACCCGACCAGCGTCTCGACCAGCACGTCGGACACGGTGCGCGACACAGCGGGGACATCCGGCAGCTCCACCCAGGTGCCGTCGTCGCGCTCGGTCACCGGGTAGGCGGCCGGGGCGTCGGAGAAGCCTTCCGGCGGGCGGCCGGTCAGCGGGTCGTAGTCGTAGCCGTGCCACGGGCAGCGCAGCAGCCCGTTCTCGATCGACCCCTCCCCGAGCGGGCCGCCCTGGTGCGGGCAACGGTTGTCCAGTGCGCCGACCCGGCCGCCGCACCGGGTGAGCGCGAGCGACCGCCCGTCGACCACGGCGGTGCGCACCCGGCCCTCGTCGGGCGGGTCGTCGATCCGGTGCCGGGTCATCGGGTCACCCCCGCGTAGGCGACCCCGACCAGGTCGGCGGTCTCGCGCCGCCAGCTGACCAGGTCGTGCGGGGTGAAGTGGGACAGCGCGTCGTGCCCGCAGGCCCGGGCCAGCGCGACCATCAGCCCGGTCACCGCCCCGAGATACCGGGTGAGCTGGGCGGCGGCCCGGTCGACCGGCAGCCGGGACCGGAGGTGCGGCTGCTGCGTCGCGATCCCGACCGGGCAGTTGTCGGTGTGGCAGGCGCGCATCCCGACGCAGCCGATCGCCTGCAGCGCGACGTTCGACACCGCGACGGCGTCGGCCCCCAGCGCGAGCGCCTTCACCATGTCCTGGGCGCGGCGCAGGCCACCGGTCGCGACGAGCGTGACGTCGCGGGCCCCGGCGAGGTCGAGGTGGCGCCGCGCGCGGGCCAGCGCCGCCGTCGTCGGCACGCCGATGGTGTCGCGGAACAGCGTCGGCGCGGCGCCGGTCCCGCCGCCGCGGCCGTCCAGCACGATGTAGTCGACGCCCAGGTCGAGCGCGGCGTCCAGGTCCCGCTCGACGTGCTGGGCCGACATCTTCACCCCGACGGGGATGCCACCGGACCGCGCCCGGACCCGGTCCACCAGCGCGCGGGCGTCGTGCAGCGACGACCAGTCCGGGAACCGGGCCGGTGAGACGGCCGGGGTGCCCGGGGGCAGGCCCCGCACCTCGGCGATCCGCCCGGTCACCTTGGGCCCGGGCAGGTGCCCGCCGGTCCCGGTCTTCGCGCCCTGCCCGAGCTTCAGGTGCAGCGCCTGCACCCGGTCGAGGTGGGCCTCGTCCCAGCCGAAGCGGCCCGACGCCAGCTCGTAGAGGTAGCGGGAGGACTCCGCCCGCTCCTCGGGGAGCATCCCGCCCTCGCCGGAGCAGATCGCGGTCCCCGCTCCCTCGGCGCCCCGGGCCAGCGCGACCTTCGCCTCCGCCGACAGCGCCCCGAAGCTCATGTCGGACACGAACACCGGGATGTCCAGGCGCAGCGGGCGGGCCGCGGCCGGGCCGATCGTCACCGCGGTGTCGACGGGCTCGTCGTCGAGCAGAGGGAACCGGTGCAGCTGCGCGGTCAGCAGCTGCAGGTCATCCCACGACGGGAGGTCGGTGCGGGGGACGCCCATGGCGGCGACGGCGCCGTGCGGGCCATCCGCCCCGTGCCGGGCCAGCCGGTGGATCTCGGAGACGAACGGCTCCTCCGGGGTGTCCTGGTGCGGGTCGTCGAAGAACCGGTCGTAGGTGGACACCACCCGCCGCTCCGGCCGCCGGACCCGGTAGCCCGCGAGCTCCTCGGTGTCGAGCAGCACCTGGCCGCCGGACACGTGGCAGGTGAACTTGTACAGCCGCTCGGCCGGGTTGTACGCCGAGACCCCGGTGTCGAGCCGGTAGTCCCAGCCGTGCAGGCCGCACACCAGGTTCGGGCCCTCCACCCGGCCGTCGGCGAGCAGCGCCCCGCGGTGCGGGCAGCGGCCCTCGAAGACGTGGACGGCCGGTCCGCTGCGGACCAGGACGAGGTCGATGCCGTCGGCCTCGGCGTGGGCGGGCACACCCTCGTCGAGGGTGTCCAGCGCGGCGATCGGGTGCAGGGCGGCCATGCAACGCTCCCGGGGTGCGGCGACACGGGGTCGGGGCAGCAGTGCCGCCGGGCCCGGCGGCCGTTACACGGGAGGTCCCGATGGACACGCACACGCTCGTCACCACCCGCCGCGGCCTGCACGCCGTCGCCGAGCACCTGCTCGCGGGCCCGCAGGAGCGTGCGCACGGCACGATCCACCTGCGGGTCTCCGACGGCGGGTTCGCCCCCGTCCACGGGCCGTGGCGGGTCGAGGGGGCGGAGCTGGTGGGCGGGGGCGGCCGCGTCCCGCTGACCGGCACGCTCGCCGACGTCGCGGCCGCCGCCGGCATCGCAGGCCCCGCGGTGCCGGGCGGCTACGACACGCACGCGGACTGGCCGGCCGGACGCCCGCTGGAGATCGACCCGGCCGCCGCGGCCACGCTCGCCGGGTGGTTCGCCCGGGGCGACGCGGCGCTGGACGCGTTCGCCCCGTACGCCGACCGGGTGCTCTGGCCGGAGCACTTCGACCTGGGCCTGGTGCGCGACGAGGTGAACTACGGCGTCTCGCCCGGCGACGCCGGGCACCCGGAGCCCTACGCCTACGTCGGGCCCTGGGCCCCGCGGTCCGGGCCGTTCTGGAACGCGCCGTTCGGGGCGCTGCGCCCGGCCGCGGACCTGCCCGACGTCGCCGCGCTCACCGCGTTCCTGCTGGCCGGCCGGGACGCGGCGATCCGTCCGCGCCGCGCGCGCCGGTGAGCCGGGCCGGCGGCCCGGTTCCGACGGAGTTCACGGGAACCGTCCGCCGTCCGCGGACGACCTTCTCCCCGGTACATCCGGCGGACCGCCGCGTCGCTCCGCCTCCTCGTCACGCCACCAGGGAGATCCGTTGTCCGACACCCTCGACCCACCCGTCGACGACACCGCCGAGCGCCCGGCCGCGGCGGAGCCGTCGCCCGGTACGCGCAGCGGCTGGTGGTGGTCGGACCTGCGGCCCCTGGTGCTGCGGCTGCACTTCTACGTCGGCCTGTTCGTCGGGCCGTTCATCCTGGTCGCGGCGGTGACGGGGCTGCTCTACACGATCACCCCGCAGCTCGACCAGATCCTCTACCGCGACGCGCTGCACGTGCCGGTCGGCGCGACGCAGCTCGACCTGCGCGACCAGGTGGGGGCCGCCGCGGCCGCCGTCCCGGGCGGCACGGTCACCGAGATCCGGCCGCCGATCGCGCCGGACTCGACCACCCGGGTCATCTTCGACGTCCCGGGGGTCGCCGAGGACTACGCGCGCACCGCGTTCGTCGACCCGTACACCGGGCAGGTCCGCGCGGTCCTCGACACCTACGGCGAATGGCTGCCGGTGCGGGCGTGGATCGACACACTGCACCGCAACCTGCACCTGGGCGACGTCGGCCGGCTGTACTCCGAGCTGGCCGCCAGCTGGCTGTGGGTGCTCGCGGTGTCCGGGCTCGCCCTGTGGGTGGTGCGCCGGCGTCGGCGGGCCCGGGTGCGCCGCACGCTGCTGCCCGAGGGCTCGGCGCGCGGCCGCGCCCGGATCCGGTCCTGGCACGGCTCGGTCGGGCTGTGGGCCTCGGTCGGCATGCTCGTCCTGTCCGCGACGGGGCTGACCTGGTCGAACTTCGCCGGTGACAACGTCGGTGCGCTGCGCTCGGCGCTGAGCTGGACGACGCCGTCGGTCTCGGACGAGCTGCCCGCGGGCGGCGTCGCCGCGGCGCCGCCGACGGCACCGGCCGCCGTCGGGACCACCGCGGACCGGGTGCTCGCCGCGGCCCGCGACGCCGGCATCTCCGACCCGGTCGCGATCACCCCGCCGTCGGAGGCGGGCCAGGCGTGGCAGGTCGGTCAGGTGAAGCGGTCCTGGCCGCTCGCGCAGGACGCGGTGTCGGTCGACCCCGGGTCGGGCGCGGTACTCGACACCGTCCGCTGGACGGACTGGCCGTTCATGGCACAGGCGGCCGAGGTCGGCATCTCGGCGCACATGGGCATCCTGTTCGGGGTCGGCAACCAGCTCCTGCTCGTCGCGCTGGCGCTCGGGATCGTGGTCGTCGTGGTCTGGGGCTACCGGATGTGGTGGCTGCGGCGGCCGACGCGTCCCGGTGCCGCGGCCCTCGGCGGATCGCAGCGACCGGGGGTGGCGTCGCTGGCCGTCGTCGGGGTGGTGGCGGTCGGTCTCGGCGTCTTCTTCCCGGTGCTGGGCGTGTCGCTGCTGCTGTTCCTGCTGGTCGACGCCCTGCCGCGCCGGGCGCCGGAGGCCACGCCGTACGGCTGACGGGCGCGCCCGCGGCATCGGGGTGGCGGACGGTGCCGTTACCCGGACGCCTCCGTGAGGTGCGCCGCCAGCAGCGCGGTGAACAGCTCCGGCTCCTCGAGGTTCGTCAGGTGCCCGGAACGCGGCAGCACCGCGAGGCCGGACCCGGGCACCGTGCGGCGCAGCATCAGGGTGGCGCGCAGCGCGTGCTCGTCCTCGTCGCCGACGACGAACAGGGTGGGCACCCTCAGCCCGGCCAGCTCGCCGGTCAGGTCGTAGAGCGACGGGCGCGCCGCCTGCACGCCGCGCATCGTCGCGGCGGCACCGGCGGCGTCGTGCTCGGCCAGGACGCGCAGGTGCTCGTCGAAGGCGGCCGGGTCCTTGTGCCGCAGCTGCAGCCGGGCGGGTCGCACGCCGTAGTCCCGGGCGACGGCGGCGGCCCCGTCGCGCTCGTACCGGTCGGCCAGGTCGAGGGCATCGGTGCGGAAGGCGGCCGCGTCGTCGGGGTGCGCGCCGTACCCGCACCCGGCGACGGTCAGCGACCGCACCCGGTCCGGCCGGCGCAGTCCGGTGTGGAGCGTCGCGAAGCCGCCCATGGAGTTGCCGACGACGTGCGCGTCGTCCTCACCCGCGGCGTCGAGGACGGCGAGCACGTCGGCGACCGCGCGCTGCTGGGAGTAGGCGCCCGGGTCGCGCGGGACGTCCGACGGCGGGTAGCCGCGCGCGTCGAACACCAGGCAGCGGAACCGGTCGCGCAGCCGTGCGACCTGCGGCGCCCACGACCTGTGGTCGCCGCCGAACTCGTGCACGAACAGGACCGGCGGGCCCTGCCCGGTCTCCTCCCAGTGCAGCCGTACCCCGTCGTCGGTCAGCGTGTACGGCATCGTCGTCCCGTCCCTCGCCCGTCGTGGCGGGTCCACGATGACCGACCGGCCCCGGCCGTGCACCGCGACGCGGTGGACGGCGTGGGCGGCGCGGACGGGCTCACCGGTGGGCCGGGCGCAGCGGCCCGGTCCACCGGTCACGACGCTGCCAACTCCCCGGCGGGTCCCGTCGCCGCGGTCAGGTCACGGGCCAGCCGTCGCCCGACCCGGTGTGCGCGGACCACGGCCGAGCCGAGTGTCGCGCCGCCGCCCGGGTAGGCGTCGGCGAACAACGTGGCCGCGCAGTTCCCGGCGGCGAACAGACCGTGCAGGACGCCACCGTGGTCCTTGCGGGCGAGGACACGTCCGTCCGGGTCGGTGTGCAGGCCTCCGGCCGTGCCCAGCACACCCGCGTGCACCGGCACGGCGTAGAACGGCGGCGTCTCCAGGGGCGCCAGACACGGGTTCGGGACGATCGCGGGGTCGCCGAGATGGCGGTCCTGCGGGCTCGCGCCCCGCCCGAACTCGGGGTCCCGGCCGTCGCGCGCGTGCCGGTTGAACGCGGCCACGGTCGCGACGAGCCCGGCGGCGTCGATCCCGGTGAGACGGGCCAGCGCCGCCAGGTCGTCCGCCCGCTCGATCCAGGACCCCGGAGCCGTCGGCGACGCCCCGGCGACCGGGTAGCGCTCGGCGTAGGACCGGTCGAAGACCAGGAACGCGGGCACGTTGGTGTACCGGCCGGTGCCGGGGTCGACGGCTCCGAAGGCCCGGTTGAGGTCGTGGTAGTTGGTAGCCTCGTTGACGAACCGGTGCCCCCCGGCGTTCACGGTGACCGAGCCGGGCATCGTCATCTCGACGTTGCCCATCCGGCCGGACGGCATCCCGTCGTAGACGGCGTCCGGCGGGGTGATCACCGGTACCCCCCACACGCTCGTCATCCCGGCGACGGCGGCCCCGGCGGCCAGACCCAGGCGCAGCCCGTCTCCCGTGTTGGACGGTGCGCTGATGGGGGTGACCGGGTACGCGAGGTGCTCCTCGCGCAGCTCCTGCGACCACTCGAACCCGCCCGAGGCCAGCACCACGGCGCTCGCGGTCACGCGCGCCGATCCGACCACGAGCTCCCAGCCTCCGGGAGAGCGCTCCAGGCCGGTGACCGGGCTCCCGACCACGAGATCCACACCACGTGCGACGGCGGCCACGACGAGCCGCCCGACCAGCGCACCGCCCATCGTCCGTACACCCGCCGCCCGGCGGTCGGCGAGCAGCCCGGGATCCGGCGCGGCGCCGGCGAGACGGTCGCGTTCGGACATGGTGAGGAGCGGGAGGTACGTCGGCGGGCGCAGCAGCTCCGCGAGTCCCGGCCACGGCCTCGGGTCGAACGGCTCCTGGTCGAGGCCCCGCCCGCGTGCCGCGCCCGCCCATTCCGGGTGATAGTCCGGTCGCGCCAGCGACCGCATCCGGACGCCGTGGTCGCACAGCGCGCGGACCGCTTCGGGCGCGGTGCGCACGTAGGAGGCGATCTCGTCGTCGCTCATCCGGCCCCCGGTGCCGGCGGCGAGGTAGGCGCGGGCGTCCTCGTCGGAGTCCGGGAACCCGGCTGCTGCCATGAGGTGGTTGCCCGGGGCCCAGATGACCCCGCCTCCGACGGCCGAGGTGCCGCCGAGGCGCTCGGCCTTCTCCGCGACCAGCACGGACAGGCCTGCCCCGGCGGCGCCGAGCGCCGCCGTCAGCCCGGCCGCCCCGCTCCCGGCGACGACCACGTCGTAGTGGTCCCGCGGATGCCCGGCGAGCACGCTCATGCCGGCACCTCCACGCGACCGGAGCGCGCGGCGGGACCACCCGGGGCGTGCCCGGTCAGGTCCACCGCCACCTTGGCGACGAGCCCTTCGCCATCGCGCAGCAGGGCGAACGCCTCGCCGATCCGTTCGATCGGCAACCGATGGGTCACGAGTGCGGCGGTCTCGGCCGGGTGCGCGGTGAGCAGCCGCAGTGCCTCGTCCATGCGCCGCTGGCTGTTGCGGCTCCCGAGCACGTCGACGTCCTTCACCGGCAGCGTCCGCATCGACAGCGTGACCGGCCGGTCGGAGATGCCGACGAGCACCACCCGACCCGCGGTGGCGACCTCGTCGAGCGCGGCGCCGAAGGCGGCGGGGGAGCCGCTCGCCTCGATCACCAGGGTCGGCTCGGTGCCCACGGGCTCCCCGGCGACGACGGTGCGCACGGCGCCGAACCGGTCCGCGAACGCGAGACGGCCGGCATCGACGTCCACGCAGGTCACCGCGACCCCGAGGGAGGTGAGGTGCAGCGTCGCCAGCAGTCCGATCGGACCGCAGCCCAGGACCAGCGCCTGCTCACCGGGCTCGGGGCGTCCCCGCAGAACGGCCTGCATCGCGATGCTCGCAGGCTCGGCGAGGGGCGCCAGGCCGATGGGCAGCTCGTCGGGCACCCGGTGCAGGTCGGTCGCCGGGACCGCGATCAGCTCGGCGAGACCTCCGTCCTCGTAGCAGCCCAGGCACGACGAGGACCGGCAGGCGTTCATCCGGCCGATCCGGCAGGCGTGGCAGTCCCCGCACCAGCGCATGGGTGACACCACGACCCGGTCGCCCGCAGCGACGTCGGCGCCCGGCGGCGCGGTCTCGACCACCCCGGCGATCTCGTGGCCCTGCACGATCGGGAGCTCGGTCGCGTAGTCGTCCTCCCAGATGTGCAGGTCCGTCCCGCAGAGGGTGACCGTGTGGACGCGGACGAGCGCCTCGCCCGGTCCCGGTACCGGCGACGCGACCTCGGCGAGCTCGACGCGCTCACGCGCCAGCGTGCGTGCGACCCTCACGCCAGCCCCCCGAAGACGATCGACCACTCGTGGATCGTGCGGGCTCCGATCAGCCCCGCGGTGCGGAACGGGTCTGCGTCCAGCACCGCGGCGATCTCCTGCGCGGAGCCGCCCTCGATCACCAGCAGTGCCCCGGAGCCGCCGTCCACCGGGCCGGACACCCGCAGCCGGCCGCTCTCGTGGAGCCCGGCGAGGAAGTCCTTGTGGGCCGGCCGGTGGTTGTCCCGATCGGCTCCGGAGTTCTCCGCATAGGTGTAGGTCACGGCGAAGGTCGCCATCTCGCATCCCGTCCTCGTCGACGGCCCGCCGGGCGGGCCGGTGGCGGTATCGCCACCGGGACCAGGCTGCGGCTACGGGATCAGGCGTGTCCAATACATGGTTCGGCAGGGATCGAGTGCGAATCCAGCATTATCGGGGGTCGGGCAGCACCGCTCCCGCGACGTCGAGGAGCGCCCGTACCGCCGCGGTCGACCGGGCCGGATCCCAGAGCAAGGCGCTGTGCAGCTCGGGCGGCGGTGCCGCCAGCGGCACCCACACGGCGTCGGCCGGCATGATCGGGCGTACACAGGTCGGGGCGAGCGACACCCCGAGACCGGCCGCGACGAGCGAGAGCACGACGTAGGGGTCCTTGACCTCCTGCGCGATCCGCGGCCGGAACCCCGCGCCGTGACAGGCGGTGAGGATCACCGAGCGCAGCGCGGACTGGCCGGGCATCAGGACCCAGTCCTCCTCGGCGAGATCGGCCATGTCGATGTGGTCGTGCCCCGCGAGCGGGTGGTCGACGGGGACGGCCGCGCCGAGCTCCTCGACCGTGATCACGCGGGTCGGCAGGTCGCCGGGCGCGGGCAGACCCACGAACGCCACGTCCAGCGCCCCCCGCTCGATCAGGCCCACCGCGTCCTCGGTGGTCACCCGATCCACCAGGTGCAGCGCCACGTGGGGATGCCGGGTCCGCAGGGCCCGGGTCAGCGGGGGCAGCGTGAGGTGGTTCAGCGCACCGGAGAACCCGAGCCGGACCCGTCCGTACACCTTGTCGGTCCCGGCTCCCGTCGCCCGCATCGCGAGGTCGACCTCGCCGACGATCCGGCGCGCGTGCGGCAGGAACGCGTGCCCGGCGGAGGTCAGCGTCACAGCCCGTGTCGTCCGCTCGAACAGCGGTGTGCCGACGTCCTTCTCCAGCTTCTTGATCGTCTGGCTCAGCGGGGACTGGGCCATGTGCAGTCGCTGCGCGGCACGTCCGAAGTGCAGTTCCTCGGCGACGGCCAGGAAGGCCTCGATCCACCTGATCTCCACCCGGCGTCCCCTCAGTAGCTGGCCCGGCCGCCGCTCGCGTCGTAGACGGCGCCGGTAGAGAACCCGAGCCGCTCCGAGCACAGCCACGCGATCAGCTCGGCGATCTCCTCCGGTCGGCCCATCCTGCCCATCGGGGTCAGTGCACGCGAACGGGCCAGCACCGCCGGATCGGTCGCGGCGTTCATCGGGGTGGCGACGGCGGCCGGGGCGACCGCGTTGACCAGGACCCCGGTGGTGGCCAGCTCCTTGCCGAGGGACTTGGTCAGCCCGATCACCGCCGCCTTGGACGACGAGTACGCGCTCTGTCCGGGATTTCCCTCCTTCGCGGCGATGCTGGCCAGTGTCACGATCCGGCCCCAGCCGGCGGCGACCATCCCGGGCACGACGGCGCGGCAGACGACGAAGGTGCCGTCGACGTTGATCCGGTGCACCTCACGCCAGTCCTCGAGGTCCAGCTCGGTCAGCGGCGCGGCCGGTCCGACGACCCCGGCCGAATGGACCAGCACGGCGAACGGTCCGCGGTCGGCGACCAGACCGGCGACCGCGTCGTGATCGGTCACGTCGAGCGTCGCGTCGGCACCGGGCCCGAGATCCGCGGTGACGACGTCGAGGCCGTCGGTGCGCAGCCTGGCGGCGGTGGCCGCGCCGATGCCGCTCGCCCCGCCGGTGACCAGTGCGACCCGGGGGCCCGTCGCCGCGGGTACGTCGCGGGTGCCGCTGTCGGACCCCGGGCCGCTCATGCCACGACCGCCGCATCGACACCGGCGAGGTCGCGCGCGGCGATCCAGCCGAATGTCATCGCCGGGCCGAGGTTGATGCCGCCGGCCGGGTAGTGGCCGCCGAACACGCTCGCCTGGTCGCTGCCGGCCGCGTAGAGACCCCGAACGGGGGCGCCGTCCGCGTCGAGGACCCGGGCCCGGGGGTCGGTGGCGAGTCCCGCGAACGTACCGAAACTGCCGGGGACGACCCGCACGGCGTAGAACGGTCCCTGCTCCAGCGGGGCGAGCGACGGGTTCGGGTGGCCGGTGGACGGGTCGCCGCCGGACCGGTTGAACGGTGTCGCGCCGCGGCCGAACCCGGGGTCGACGCCCCGGCGGGCGCCGTCGTTGAACTCGGCTACGGTCGCCTCCAGCCCGGCCGGGTCGATGCCGCAGGCCCGGGCCAGCTCGGTGAGCGTGCGGCCGCGCTTCAGGTAGCCGCTGCGCAGGTGGGGCCACAGCGGGACCGGGCGCGGTTTCGCCATGCCCAGCGGGTAGCGGCGGACGAACCGGGCGTCGGCGATCTGCCAGGACTCGGGCTCGGCACCCGGTGGCGTCGCGGCTATCAGTGCGGTGACGTAGTCGTGGTAGCCGTTCGCCTCGTTGACGAACCGCCGCCCGCTGCGCAGGACCCCGATCGAGCCCGGCTTCGCGCGGTCCATGATGTGGGGGAAGACCCCGGTCCGTCCGTCGCGGTAGGGCACGAGCGACACCGGGCACCAGGCGGCGGGCGAGGCCAGGTCGGTCCGCAGCTGCCCGCCCGCGCTCTCGCCCAGGGTGATGCCGGCGCCGTCGGCGGTGGCGGGAGCCAGGGAGTGGTGAGCGGCGCCGGTGGGGAAGTGGGCGGCGCGTCGGGTGCGGTCGTGCGGAAAGCCACCCGCGGCGAGGACGACGCCGCGCGCGGCGGTCACCGGGCCGTCCGCCGTCGTGACGCCGGTGACCCGATCGCCGTCGCGCACCAGCCCGGTCACGGCGGTACCGGTGCGGATCACGACCCCCAGGTCGAGCGCCGAGCGCAGCAGCCGTCCGACGAGCGCCGTGCCGTTGACCAGCTGCTGCCCGCGACGGTGCCGCACGAGGTCGGCGACGTGGCGGGCGACCCGGCGGGTCGCGTGCGTCAGCCCGCGGAGGTCTCCCCGCGACGCGGCGAGGAACCGGGTCAGGTCGGGCCCGGCCATGATCCCCATCCCGAGGAACGAGGTCTCGTGGAGCTGGTCGCGGAGCAGGGATGCGACCTCGGGCCCGAGCCGACGCAGGTCGGCCGGGTCCGGGGCGACGGACCGGTGGCCGGTTCCGGCGCCGGGCAACCCGCCGTAGACGTCGCAGATGTGCACGCCCGGGGTGAAGGTGAGCGAGGTGTTCTCGTGGAAGAACCGCACCATCCGCGGGGCGGCGTCGAGGAACGCGTCGACCCGTTCGGTGTCCCGGTGCTCGCCCAGCACAGCGTCCAGGTACCTCCGGATCTCCGCCGGGTCGTCCTGCACGCCGTCGGCGCGGGCCAGCGGGTTGCCCGGTGCCCACATCCAGCCGCCGGACCAGGCACTCGCACCGCCGCAGACGTCGGCGCGCTCCAGGACGGTGACCCGCAGTCCGCGGTGCGCGGCGGTGACGGCGGCCGAGAGGCCCCCGGCTCCGGCGCCCACCACCACCACGTCGGTATCGGTGTTCGGGACGGTCACGTCGTCGGTCCTCCCTGGACGGCGGCGCGCGGCGGGACTGTGTGCCGCACGCGCTGAGACTGTGTGCATTCGAGGTGATAATGTCGCTGCTACTGAGCTGTTCAAGGACTATATGACGGTGCGGGGTCGCGCAAGACCCGGTGCCGGTCGGAGGGTGCCGTGGAGATCCGACGGCTCGAGGCGTTCGTCGCCGTCGCTGAGGAACTGCACTTCGGGCGTGCGGCCGAGCGTCTCGGCATGGCGCAGTCGCCGCTGAGCCAGACCGTGCGGCGTCTGGAGCGTGAACTCGGCACGACGCTGTTCGAGCGGAGCACCCGCAGCGTCGCGCTGACGCCGGCGGGCCGGGCCCTGCTGCCGCACGTCCGGCGGGCGCTCGACGAGTTGGAGCTGGGCCGGGAGGCGACCCGGGCCGTCGACGGACTGGTCCACGGCACGGTCGCCATCGGTTTCTCCGGGGCGTTGAACCACCACACGCTCTCCCCGCTGACCCGCGCGGTGCGTCATCGCCATCCCGGCGTCGTCCTCGCGCTGACCGGGCGCGTGGTGACCGGGGACGGCGTCGCGCTCGTGGAGCGCGGCGCACTCGACATCGCCTTCGTCGGGCTACCGATCGAGCCGTCGCCGCTGGCGACCCGACTGGTCGCGCGCGAACCGCTCGGGGTGGTGCTGCCCATCGACCACCGGCTCGCCGGCGAGCCGGTGGTCGATCTCGCGGAGCTGGCCGGTGAGCCGTTCGTCGGGATGCCGGCGTCGGCCGGGTCGGCCCTGCAGCGGCTCACCGCCGAGGCCTGTGCGCGGGCCGGTTTCCGGCCGGAGGTCGTGCAGGAGAGTACCGACCCGTTCCTCGTGCTGACCCTGGTCGCGGCCGGGGTCGGGGTGACGGTGATGGCCTCCGGGATCGGCCCGATCGTCCCCCCGGGAGCGGTGTACGTGCCGCTGCGGGGTGAGCCGACCTGGATGCAGCACGCGATCGCCTGGCGTGCCGACGACCCGTCGCCGGTGCTGCGGGCGGTGCTGGACGTCGCGGAGGAGGTGCTGCCCACCCCTGTCGATTAAGCTCCGCAGACACTTGGTCCGAGTCGAACCAAGTATTGGACGGTGTAGAGTCTGCGCTGTCACGCTCCTCGGCATCGGATCCGCCCTGCCGTCCCGGCACGCGGCGGAACACCGTCGACGACGCCGGTTCGAAAGGAGCGCCATGTCCGCCATGGCATCGGCCCCGCAGGTCGGGAGCACCGGGGAGGTCTCCCGGAACGCACCGCGCAAGGCCGCGCTGTCCGGGTTCCTCGGCAGTGCCCTCGAGTACTACGACTTCTTCATCTACGGCGCCGCCGCGGCGCTGGTGTTCGGGACGGTCTTCTTCCCCGACGCCGGCGCCACCGGGGTGCTGCTGTCCATCGGCACCCTGGGAGTCGCCTACGTCGCCCGCCCGCTGGGTGCCGTCCTCTTCGGACACTTCGGCGACCGGTTCGGGCGGCGCAACGCGCTGATGGCGACGCTGCTGCTCATGGGCGTCGCGACCTTCCTGATCGGCTGCCTGCCGAGCTACGACAGCATCGGTGTCGCAGCGCCGGTCCTGCTGGTCGTGCTGCGGCTGCTGCAGGGCCTGTCGGCGGGCGGGGAGTCGCCCGGCGCCAGCTCGCTGACGATGGAGCACGCGCCGGAGCACCGGCGTTCGTTCTACTCCAGCTTCGTGATGAGCGGGATCATGTTCGGGATCGTGCTGTCCAGCCTGGTGTTCATCCCGATCGCGATGCTGCCGGAGGACCAGCTGCTGGCGTGGGGCTGGCGTGTCCCGTTCTGGCTGAGCATCGTCGTCACCGCCGTCGCCTACGTCCTGCGCCGCTCGCTGCAGGAGCCCGAGGTGTTCGCCGAGATCCAGGATTCCGACGAGACCGCCAAGGCTCCGATCGTGCAGCTGTTCCGCGAGCACCCGGGCACCGTCCTGCGGATCGCGGTCTGCGCCTCCTTCGCGATGGTCAACACGATCGTCAACGTCTTCGCCCTGGCGTACGCGACGACGGTCGCGGGTGTCGCACGGCCGACGATGCTCGCGGTGATCACTCTCGCCAACGCCGTCGCGGTCTGCAGCCAGCCGCTCTACGGCCTGCTCGCCGACCGGATCGGTCGCAAGCCGGTGTTCGCCGGCGGACTGGTCGGTGTGGCCGTGATGGTGCCCGTGTTCTTCCACGCCGTCGCCACGGGCCGGGTCGGCTGGATCGCGGTCTCCGCGGTCGTGCTCATCGGCGTCTGCTACGCCGCGCCCAACGGCGTGTACCCGGCGTGGTTCCCCGAGCAGTTCCCCGCACAGGTCCGCTACAGCGGCATGGC
This sequence comes from Pseudonocardia spirodelae, assembly GCF_037727765.1. NCBI lineage: Bacteria > Bacillati > Actinomycetota > Actinomycetes > Pseudonocardiales > Pseudonocardiaceae > Pseudonocardia > Pseudonocardia spirodelae. The sequence continues at coordinate 214,018 of NZ_JBBJUP010000007.1, forward strand.
CATCGGGCTCATGGTCGGGCTGCTCGCCGCCGGATTCACCCCGGCACTCGCGTCGCTGCTGACCCGGTCCGACCCCGCCGACTGGACCCCGGTCGCCTGGCTCTGCGGTGCGTTCGTGGTCGCCGCGGCACTGGCGGCGCTCACCGGACCGGAGACCCATCGCGTCCCGACCGCCGAGCTCGGCCGCCGGCACACCGCGGACGCCCGGTGACGCGGCCGCTGCGCGCCGCGGTGATCGGGTGCGGCGCCGTCGCCGCCAACCACGCCGCGGCCTACCACGAGCTGCCCGGCGTCGAACTGGTCGCCTGCGCCGACCTCGACCCGGCCCGCGCATCGGCGCTCGCCGACCGCTTCGGCGGCCGCGCCGTCGCCGCCGACGACCTCTACGACCACGCCCCGGACCTCGTCAGCGTCTGCACCCCGCACCCTGCGCACGAGGCCGCGGTCCTCCGGGCCGCCGCGCACGGCGTGCACGTGCTCTGCGAGAAGCCGATCGCGAACGAGCTCGACGCGGCCCGGCGGATGGTCAGGGCCTGCGACGACGCCGGGGTGCGTCTGGGCGTGCTCTTCCAGCGCCGGTTCTGGCCTGCCGCACGGCGGATACGGACCGCGCTCGACGACGGCACCCTGGGCCGCCCCCTCCTCGCCGACGTCGCCGTCCTCCTGCACCGCGACACGGACTACTACCGCGCCGACCCCTGGCGCAGCACCCGTGCGGGCGGCGGCGGTGGTGTCCTGTCGACGCAGGCCGTGCACTACCTGGACCTGCTGCAGTGGTACATGGGCGTCCCGGTGGAGGTGAGCTGCACGCACGCCACGTTCGCCCACGGCGACGCGACCGAGGCCGAGGACACCTCGGTCGCCACCGTCCGTTTCGCCGGGGGTGGGCTCGCCACCCTGTCCGCGTCGACCGCGCTGACGCCCGGGCTCGGCTGCCGGATCCGGGTCACCGGGTCGACCGGGGCCACCGTCGGTCTCTCCGAGTACCCGGAGGGATCCGAGGCCGGGCTCGACGTCTGGGCCGTGCCCGGCGCCGCGCGGGCCGGGACGCCCTACGGACAGGGGCTCGTCGCCGACGTGGGTCTGGCCCGCATCAACGGAGACCTCGCACCCTTCCACGCCCTCCAGATCGCCGAGTTCGTCACCGCCGTCCGTGACGACCGCGACCCGGCCGTCACGGGACGCGAGGCGACGCGGTCGCTGGCGCTGCTCACCGCGCTCCACGCCTCCGCCGCGTCCGGACGACCCGAACCGGTCCCGACCGTGCACGAGGAGATCCCCGCATGACCCCGATCGGACTCGCCCACCTGACCCTGCTCCGGCTCAGTCCGCCCGAGCTGGTCGCGGTCGCCGCCCAGGCCGGGTACGACTTCGTCGGCGTCCGGGTGAAGGCCGTGACCACCGGCGAGCAGCAGTACCCGATGGAGCCCGGGTCGCCGATGTCGAAGGAGACGCTGCGACGGCTCGACGACACCGGACTCGAGGTCCGCGACATCGAGTTCCTCACCGTCGGCGCGACGACCGGTCCGGCGGACTGGAAGCCCGCCCTCGACGCGGGTGCCGCCCTCGGCGCCCGCACCCTGTCCGTCGTCGGCACCGACACCGACCGCTCCCGGCTGATCGACACCCTCGCCGCGCTGGCCGCGGATGCCCACCCGCTCGGCATCCGGCCGACGCTGGAGCCCATCAGCTACCAGCCCGTCGCCACCGTCACCGAGGCCGCGCGGATCGCCGGCGCGGCCGGGATCGCACTGCTCGTCGACGCCCTGCACGTGCAGCGTGGTGGCAGCACCGTCGACGACGTCCGTGCCCTGGACCCGGCGCTGGTGCCGGTCCTGCAGCTGTGCGACGCGCCGCTGGAGGTGCCCGCGCACCTGGAGCTGCCGGCCGACCTTCCGCTCGGCATGACCGCCGACGGTTCGGTGCGTCAGATCGAGGCCCGGGCACGACGCCGCGCGGTGGGGGAGGGCGAGCTGCCGCTGGCTGCGCTCGTCGCCGCCGCCCCGGCCGGGACCCCGCTCAGCGTCGAGGTCCCCGACGCGCTGCGCGCCGCGCGCTGCACGGACCTCGACATCGCCCGTCACCAGCTCGCGGCGACCCGGACGCTGCTCGCCGGGGTCGCACGGTGACCGCCGGCGCCGCCACCCGCACCGCGCACCGGGTCGCGCTCGTCGGAGCCGCGATCGCCCGGTCGCTGTCCCCGCTGCTGCACGAGCAGGAGGCGGCCGCGCTCGGCCTGGACTACCGCTACGAGCTGCTCGACCTGGACCGGCTGCCGGCCGGCTGGACCCTGCGCGACGGCGTCGGGTGGACCGGGTTCAACGTCACCCACCCGGCCAAGCAGACCGTCCTCGGCCAGCTCGACGCCCTGTCGTCACAGGCTCGCGACCTCGGTGCGGTCAACACCGTCACCGTCACCGACGGGCGGCTGACCGGCCACAACACCGACCACTCCGGCTTCCTCGCCGGGCTGCGTCACGGGCTGCCCGGCGCGTGCCTGGACCGGGTACTCGTGGTGGGCGCCGGGGGCGCGGGCTCCGCCGTCGCCTACGCGCTGGCCACAGTGGGCGCCCGGGTCGACGTCGTCGACGCCGCCCCGGGACGGGCCGCCGACCTCGCAGAACGGTTGCGTGCGGCTCTGCCCGGCGCACGCGTCGAGGGCGGCCCGGCCGCGGCCGTCGGCGTCCTCGCCGCGGTCGCGGACGGAGTCGTGAACGCCACCCCGATCGGCATGGACGGTCACCCCGGCGTGCCGGTCGACCCGGCGCTGCTCGACGCCCGGCACTGGGTCGCCGACGTCGTGTACCGGCCCCTGGAGACCGCGCTGCTCGCCGCGGCGCGCGACCGTGGCTGCCGGGTCCTCGACGGCGGGGCGATGCTCGTCGCCCAGGCCGCCGACTCCATGGCACTGCTGACCGGGGCCACACCGGACCCGGACCGGATGCGGCGTCACCTGGCCGCGCTCGTGGACCCCCGGGAGGGACACCGATGACCGAGCCCACCACCTGGGACCACGAGGCCGACCTCGTCGTGGTCGGTACCGGAGCCGCCGGGCTCGGCGCCGCCGTGGTCGCCGCCGCCGAGGGCCTGTCGGTCCTGGTCCTGGAGAAGACGGGGTGGCTCGGCGGGACCACCGCCTACTCGGCCGGGACCTGCTGGGCCCCGGGGCACCGCGGGCAGACCGACCCGTGCGCCGACCGGGAGGCCGCCCGCGGCTACCTCGACACGCTCGTCGGGGACCGGGCGGAGCCCGCGTTGCGCCACGCCTACCTCGACCACGCGGCGCCCGCTGTCGAGCACTACGACCGGCTCGGCATCGGGTTCCGCCACTCCGCGACCGTCGTCGACTACCACCCGGAGGTTCCCGGGGCCGGCGTCGGCCGCGCGCTGGAGCCGCACACCTTCGACGGCCGCCTGCTCGGCCGCGACGGCTTCGCCCGCGTGCGCCGGCCGGTTCCCGAGTTCGCACTGTTCGGCGGCACGATGATGGTCCGCCGCCCGGAGGTGAACGAGCTGCTCACCCTGCTCGACGGCTCCCCGCGGGCGGTTCCGACAGCGCTGCGTCTCGGGGCCCGCTGGGCGCGGGACCGGATCGCCGGGTATCCGCGCGGCACCCGGCTCGCGATGGGCAACGCCCTGGTGGCGAGCCTGTGGCACCAGCTGCGCCGCCGGTCGGGCGAGGTGTGGTTCCTCAGCCCGGCCACCGCGCTGGTGACCGGCGACGGCGGCCGGGTGACCGGCGTCGTCGCCACGCGGGAGGGCCGGCCGGTGCGGATCGGCGCCCGGCGGGGCGTGGTCCTGGCGGCCGGTGGGTTCCCGGCGGATCCCGTGCTGCGGGCCGAGCACCTGCCCCGGCCGACTCCGCAGTTCACCCGCGCCGCCGACGGCGCGACCGGCGACACCCTCGCGCTCGCCCGCGCCGCCGGGGCCGCGGTCGGGGACCCGGCCGAGGACAACGCGATGTGGTTCCCCAGCTCGATCGGACGCCGCCGGGACGGCTCCACCGCGGTGTTCCCGCACATCTGGGACCGGGCGAGGCCGGGCATCGTCGCGGTCGACGCCGCCGGCCGCCGTTTCGTCGACGAGTCGGTCTCCTACCACCGCTTCACCCGCGCGATGTACGACGCGGGCTCCGGCGTGCCGAGAGTCCCGGCCTGGCTCGTGCTGGACTCCCGCACCCTGCACCGCTACGGCATCGGGATGATCCGCCCCCACCTGCCGGCGATGCTGCGCCGTCGCTACGAGGCATCGGGATACCTGCACACCGCACCGACCGTCGCGGCGCTCGCCGACGTGATCGGGGTCGACGCCTGCGGCCTCGAGCACACCGTGGCGGCGGCCTGCCGGTCCGCTGCCACCGGCGTCGACGAGGAGTTCGGCAAGGGGACGAGCCCGTTCGGCCACCAGTACGGCGATCCCCGCAACACCCCCAACCCGAACCTCGGCCCGATCGACACGGCACCGTTCCACGCCGTCGCGCTGGTGCCGACACCCCTCGCGACGACACTCGGGGTCCGGACCGATGCGACCGGCCGTGCACTCGATGCCGGCGGAACCCCGGTCCCGGGCCTCTACGCCTGCGGCGGGGACGCGCACTCGCCGACGGCGTCGGAGTACCCGGGTGCGGGCTGCCAGGTCGGAGCCGGGCTGACCTTCGGCTACCTCGCGGCGCGGCATGCGGCGGGGGCCGGGGTGGTGACGCCGGTGTGACGGGTGCCGGGCCCGGGTCCCCGCACCCGGCCCCGGCCCCCGGCCGGTTCAGCGCCGCCCCAGCTCCAGCACCGGCGTGCGGTGGGTCTCCCGCGCGGTGAGCGCCGCGACCGCCGAGACGACCCCGCACCCGAGCGCGAACAGCGCGACCGGGACCCACGCGGTGGGGCCCTCGCCCATGATCGCGAACGCGATCGACGGGGCGAACCCGGCGATGAGGAACCCGATCTGCGTGCCGACGGCGAACCCGGTGAAGCGGACCCGCGCGTCGAACATCTCGGTGAAGAACGCCGGCCACAGGCCGTTGACCGCGCTGTAGACGACCCCGCCCTGCAGGACGCCGGCCACCAGCACCAGCGACAGGTCCCCGGTCGAGACCGCCCACAGGTAGAAGGCGGTGGCGAGCGCGGAGCCGAGCGCGCCGAACACCCAGACCGGCCTGCGCCCGATCCGGTCCGACAGCAGCGCCCACGCCGGGATCGCGACGATCGCGACCACGTTGGCGGCGACGGTCACCCACAGCACGGCGGCGCGGTCCATCCCGACGGCGTCGGAGGTGGCGTAGGCGAGCCCGAACACCGCGAACAACGTCTGGAACACCGCGAACAGCGAGCAGCCGACCACCCGCAGCAGGTCCCGGCCCCGGCTGCGGACCAGCCCGAGCAGCGGCATCTGCTCGGGGTGCCCGCCGCCGGTGGCGCCGTCGGCGACGGCGCCGTCCCCGGCGACGGTCCCGGTGAAGACCGGCGACTCGTCGAGCCGGCGCCGGATCAGGTACGTCACCACGACGACGACCGCGCTGAGCAGGAACGGGATCCGCCAGCCCCAGGACAGCATCTGCTCGCGCGGCAGCGCCGCGACCGGCACGAACACCAGGGTCGCGAGCACCATCCCGGCCGCGAACCCGGACATGGTGAAGCTGGTGAAGAACGCCCGGCGTCCCTCCGGGGCGTACTCCATGGTCAGCGTGCTCGCCCCGGCGGCCTCACCGCCCGCGGACAGGCCCTGGCACAGCCGGCAGACCACCAGCAGCACCGGTGCGAGCATCCCCGCGGTCCCGTAGGACGGGAGCAGCCCGATCGCGACGCTGCTGAACCCCATCAGCAGCAGCGTCGCGATCAGGACGCCCCGCCGTCCCACACGGTCCCCGAAGTGCCCGAACACGACCGCGCCGAGCGGGCGCGCCACGTAGGCCACCCCGAACGTCGCCAGCGACAGCACGGTCGCGGTGGCCGGGTCCCCGGCCGGGAAGAACACCACGCCGAACACCAGCGCGGCCGCCGAGCCGTAGATGAAGAAGTCGTAGTACTCCAGGAGGCACCCGAGGAAGGCCGCGACCGAGGCCCGGCGGGCGTCCCGCGGTCGTGACCCGGCCGCGTTCACGGCCCCCTCGGGTGCGGTCCCCGCCCCGGCCGGCGGCAGCGCCCGCCCCGATTCCGTTGTGGACATGCGATCTCCCTCGATCGTCCGCCGTCCGGCCTGGTCCGGGTGACGGCTGCGAGGAGGGTGCGGGCACGGGTGTCCCGCACTGAACGCCGACTCCGTTGAATGGGAGGGGCGGGTTGAGCGGGGGCGGGCCCCGGGCCAGCATGTCCCGATGGCCCGGTCACCCTCCGGCGAGTCGCTGCTGACCCGCGTCGACCGCATCCTCGCGAGCTTCGGACCCGACAACCCGGTCCGCACCGTCGCCGGGATCGCCCGGACCGCGGAGCTGCCCGTCGCGACCGCGCACCGCCTGGTGAACGAGCTCGTCGAGCTCGGCTACCTCGAACGCACCGCGACGCGGCGGGTGCGCCTGGGCGTGCGGCTGTGGGAGCTGGCCTCCCGCGGCTCGCGCGCGCTCGGCCTGCGCGAGGCGGCGATGCCGGTGATGGAGGACGTGCACGCCGTCATCGGCCACCACACCCAGCTCGCCGTCCGCGACGGCGCCGAGGTGCTCTACCTGGAGCGGCTCTCCACCCGCGGGGGCTCCCGCAACATCGTCCGGGTGGCCGGGCGGCTGCCCGTGCACGCCTGCTCGTCGGGGATCGTGCTGCTCGCACACGCCCCGGTGGCGGAGCAGGAGCAGGTCCTCGCCGGCGCGATGGCCCGCTACACCGCGCACACCCCGACCACCGCGACCGCGCTGCGCCGGCTGCTCGCCGACACCCGTCGCAACGGGTTCGTGCTGGCCGACGCGTTCATCACCGACGGCGCCACCGGCGTGGCCGTGCCCATCCGGGGCCCCGGCGACGACGTGGTGGCCGCGCTCAGCATCGTCGTCCCGTCGGGCTCGGGCAACGCGCCCGCCCAGATCTCCGCCCTGCTCGCGGCGGCCCGCGCCATCTCCCGCGCACTGGGCGCGCACCCCCGGCTCGACGCCGACCTGACCTCGCACTGAGCCGCGCCGGTCCGGCGCCGGCCCGCGGGCGCGTCCTCCCATTCAACGGAGTCGTCGTTCCCGCGGGCCGCTCCCGGCGGTGAACCTCGTCCCCGTCGCGGCAGCCCCGGCCCGGTCCGGGCGGGGACGGCCGCCGCGGCCCGCACGGCGACCGGCGCACCGGGCCGGTCCCGGCGGAGGAGCGCAGGGACGGAGCTGTTCATGAGGCAGGAGAGAACCCGGGCCGGCGTCGTCGCCGGAGCCGCGGGATCGGGACCGGTACGGCCGGGGACGCGCCGGTGATCCGCCACGTCGTGCTGTTCCGCTGGCGCGCCGGGTTCGACCCCGGCGACTGGCTGGAGCGGGTCCGGGCGCTCCCGGAGCGGATCCCACAGCTGCGCAGCCTGGACGCCGGCCCCGACGTACTGGGCGCCGACCGGTCGTGGGACGCCGCGGTCGTCGCCGACTTCGACCGGCTCGACGACGTCGCGGCCTACACCGACCACCCCGCCCACCGGCCGCTGATCGCGATCTCCGGCGCCGGCGCCGAGCAGATCGCCTCGGTCGACTTCGAGATCCCCGACCACCCGGAGGACCAGCCGTGAGCGATGCCCGCATGACCGACAGGACCGTCGTCCTCACCGGCGGGAGCGGGGACCTGGGCCGGGCGACCGCGCGGCTGCTCGCCCGGCACGGCGCCGTCGTCGTGAACCTGGACGGCCGCCGCAACGACGACGGCTGGGACGGCCTGCCCGTCACCGACGTCGTCTGCGACGTCACCTCCGAGTCCGAGGTCGGCGACGCCGTCGCCGGGATCGTCGCCGAGCACGGCGCACCGCACGTGCTGGTCAACGCGGCGGGGATCATCGGCCGTCCGGCGCCGTCGCACGAGTCGACGGTCGAGGAGTTCGACCGGATCTTCGACGTCAACGTCAAGGGCGTCTGGCTCACCACCCGCGCCGTGGTGCCGCACATGGTCGCCGCCGGCCGGGGGAGCATCGTCAACTTCTCCTCGATCCACGGCCTCACCGGCGGGCGCAACGTGCCGCTCTACCACGCCACCAAGGGCGCGGTACGGCTGCTGAGCAAGGCCGACGCCGCGACGTACGGGCCGCACGGGGTGCGGGTCAACTCGCTGCACCCGGGGTCGATGGACACGGCCATGAGCCGGGCCGCCGCGGAGCGCTCCGCGGTCGGGCCGGAGGCCTACTACCGCCAGCTCGTCGCGGGAAACCCGCTGCCCCGCCAGGGACGGCCCGAGGAGATCGCGCACGCCGTCCTCTACCTCGCCTCCGACGACTCGGGCTTCACCACCGGAGCCGAGCTCGTCGTCGACGGCGGCTACACCGCGGTCTGACCGCCCACCCGAGAAGGAGACACCGATGAAGACCTGGACCTGCGACGTACTGGTGATCGGCTCCGGCGCCGCCGGGATCGCGGCCGCCCTGCGCGCCGCGCACGACGGCAACAGCGTGATCGTCGCGGAGAAGGACCGCTACCTGGGCGGCACGACCGCCATCTCGGGCGGCTGGCTGTGGGTGCCCGGCAACGAGCAGGGTGTCCGCGAGGGGGACACCCGCGAGGAGGCCGAGGCCTACATCCGGCACCTGGCCGGCGACTCCTACGACGCCGCCGCCGTCGGGGCGTTCCTCGACACCGTCCCGGAGGCGATGCGCTTCTTCACCGACGAGGCCGGGATCGCGTTCCACTACCCGGAGAAGGCACCCGACTACCAGATGGACGCGCCGGGGGCGAAGGTCTCCGGCCGGGCGGTGACGGTCGGCGCGACCGACGCCCGGATGCTCGGGGAGGACCGGCTGCGGATGCAGCCCTACCTGCAGTCCTACACGGTGTTCGGGTACATGCCCGAGGTCGGGCCCGACATCGCGCAGTTCCTCCGGGCGAACCGGGACCCGGCCGCGTTCCGGCACGCCGCCCGGAAGATCGCCACGACCTGGGTGCAGACCCTGCTGCACCGCCGCGCGCTCGTGCGGACCAACGGCAACGCCCTGATGACGCGGATGGTGGCCGCCGCCCGGGAGGCGGGCATCCGGATGTGGACCTCGAGCCCGGTGACGGAGATCCTCCACGGCCCCGACGGCACGGTGACCGGGGCCCGGCTCTCCGGCGCGCACGCCGGGACGGTGCACGCGCGGCTCGGCGTCGTGGTCGCGTCCGGCGGGTTCTCCGGCGACGCCGACCTGCGCCGCCGGTACTTCCCGCACGACCCCGACGGGGACGACCACACCACACCCACGGTCGGCCACGACGGCGACGCGGTCCGGCTGACCGCCCCGCTCGGCGGGCACGTCGACGACCGGCCCCACCAGCCGGCGTCCTGGGGGCCGGTCACCGTGTTCCGCGGGCTGCGCGGGAACAGGCGCTGGTTCCCGCACCTGCGGGCGTTCGGGCTGCCCGGCCTGATCGCCGTCGACCGCGACGGTGTGCGCTTCGCGAACGAGTCGAGCTCCTACCACGACTTCGGGGTCGAGATGATCCGCAACGACGCGGGCCGCGACGGCACCTACGGCTGGATCGTCGCCGACGACACCGCGATGCGCCGCTACGGGATCGGCTGGGCCAAGCCCTGGCCGTTCCCGCAGGCGCTGTTCCGCCGGGCGGGCTACCTGCACAGCGCCCCGACGGTGGCCGCGCTCGCCGGGAGGATCGGTGTGCCCGCGGCGGCGCTGCAGCGCACCCTCGACGAGTTCAACGCGGGCGCCGCGCGGGGCGAGGACCCCCGCTTCGGACGCGGCTCGAACTGGTTCCACCACTTCAAGGGCGACCTGGAGCACCGCCCGAACCCCAACCTCGCCCCGATCGAGAAGGGCCCGTTCCACGCGGTCCGCATCGAGATGGGGGACCTCGGGACCTACGCCGGTCTGGCGGTCGGCCCCGGCCACGAGGTGCTCGACGACGACGCGCGGCCCGTCCCCGGGCTCTACGCCGTCGGTACCGCCGCCGTGTCGGTGTTCGGCGGGGGATACCCCGGCTACGGGGCCAACATCGGACCCGCGATGGTGTCCGGCTACCGCGTCGGGCGCGACATCGCCGCCCGCGCGGGCGAGCGCGCCCCCCGTGCGGACGCCGGAGCCGTCGCGTTCTGAGGTGACCAGGGTCCCCGCCGCCGCGGGCCGTTCGCCCGCGGTCCGCGACCGGTCCCGCGGCGACCCTGGGGTCGTCAGCGGTGCCGGGACACGGAGGTGGGGCATGGACGTCGCGGGTACCCCGGAGGTGATCGTCGCCGGGGTCGACGGATCGGTCAGCGGGCGTGCCGCGCTGCTGTGGGCCCTCGACGAGGCGGCGCACAGCGGCCGGCGGGTCCGCGCGGTGCGGGTGTGGGACCCGGCGCCGCTGTTCGCGCCGCCCGCGCCGGTGTTCGAGGTGCGGGCCACGGTGCGCGGCGACGAGCAGGCCGTGCTGGAGGACGACCTCGCCTCGGTGACCGTCCCGCAGGGCGTGCGGCTGGAGGGCGAGCTGCTGGAGGGCCCCGTGGTCGACACGCTGGTCACGGCGTCGCGCGGGGCGGCGATGCTGGTGGTCGGCAGCCACGGACACCGGGTGCTGGGCCGGCTCGCGCTCGGGTCGGTCAGCACCGGGTGCACCCGGCGGGCCGACGGCCCGGTCGTGGTGGTGACCCCGCCGCTGGGACGGCGGCGGACCGCCGCCGCGGGGGAGTCGGCGGCGCGCCCGCTGCGCTGACCACGCCCGGCCCCGGGCGACCGGCGCCCCCGGCGGGTCAGCGGTCGGCGCCGGGCAGGCGCGCGCCCGCCAGCATCAGCGCGGTCAGCGCCTCGACCAGGTCGGCACGGGCGGTGTCGAAGCCGTCGCGGATCCACCGCCGGGCGACCTCGCTGACCCCGCCGACCAGGGCGCGCAGCACGAGGCGCCGCTGCGGGTCGCGCCCGTCGCCGGGCACCCCGAGGGTGTCGGCGATGCGCCCGAGCAGCGTCACGAACGTCTCGGTGCGGTCGGTGTGCACGGCCTCGACGCGCTCGCTGACACCCAGCACCTCGAACCACACCACGCGGGCGAGCGCCGGCTGCTCCTGCAGGACCCGGAAGAGCGCGTCGAGCGCGTGGCGGGCGAGGACGCCCAGGTCCCCGTCGAACTCGGGGACCGCGCTCCACACCACCGACTCCAGGTGGTCCACGGCCCGGGTGTACACGGCGACGAGCAGGTCCTCGGTGGTGCCGAACTCCTCGTAGAAGTTGCGCTGCGCGACGTGCGCGGTGGTGCAGATCCGGCGGACGGTCACCCGCCGGTAGCCCTCGGTGCCGAACAGCGCCAGACCGGCGTCGAGGAGGCGGGCCCGCCGCTGCGCGACCCGGTCGGCGGCGGCGACCCCGCCGTAGGTGCGGCCCTCGCTCATGGCCCCATCTCACCAAACGGCCGGGCCGCGGCCCGCACGCGCAGCCGGCTACCGGTACCCGAGCAGGCGGGCCGCGAGGTCGGTCAGGACCTCGGTGGCGCCGCCGCCGATGCCGAGGACGCGGGCGTCGCGGTAGTGGCGCTCGACCTCGGACTCGCGCATGTACCCCGCGCCGCCGTGCAGCTGCACCGCCCGGTCCACCACCCACTCGACGGCCTCGACGGCGGTGTTCTTGGCCATCAGCGCGTCGAGCACGACCTCCGGTGCGGTCGGCGACGAGGCGAGCGACCGCTCCAGTGCCGCCCGGGTGACCGTGCGCGCGGCGTCGGTCCGCCGGTGCATCTCGACCAGCGTGTGCCGCACGACCTGCCGGTCCACCAGCGGACGGCCGAAGGTGGCGCGGTCGCGGACGTGGCGGACCGTGAGGTCCAGCGCCCGCTGCGCGGTCGCGTGCGCCTGCACGGCCAGGCTCAGCCGCTCGCCGACGAAACGCTGCATGACCAGGGCGAAGCCGCCGTTCTCGGGACCGACCAGGTTGGCCGCCGGGACCCGGACGCCGTCGAAGGACAGCTCCGCGGTGTCCGAGCAGTGCCAGCCCATCTTGCGCAGCGGTCCGCGCACGGAGAACCCGGGCGTGCCGCTCTCGACGACGAGCAGGCTGAGCCCGGCGTGGCCGTCGCCGCCGGTGCGCACCAGCGTCGTCACGAAGTCCGCGCGGGTGCCCGAGGTGATGAAGGTCTTCGCCCCGTCGACGACGTAGTGGTCGCCGTCGCGCACGGCCCGGGTGGTCAGCGCGGCCACGTCGCTGCCGCCGCCGGGCTCGGTCACGCCGAGCGAGCCGATCGTCTCCCCGGCGAGGGTCGGGCGCACGAACCGGTCGACCAGGCCGGGGTCGCCGTCGGCGACGATGTGCGGCAGCGCGATGCCGTGGGTGAACAGCGACGCGACGAGCCCGGAGCTGGCACCGGCCCGGATGAGCGCCTCGGTGGTCACGGCGACGTCGACCGCGTCGCCGCCCTGGCCGCCGACCTCCTCGGCGAACCCGATGCCGAGCAGGCCGGCCCGCGCGGCGGTCGCGTGCAGCGCGCGGGGGAGGCGGCCCTCGTCCTCCCACCGGGACAGGTGGGGCACGATCTCGCGTTCGGTGAAGCGGGTGACGGTGTCGCGCAGGGCCCGGCGCTCGGGGGTCTCCCAGACGGTCATGGCGATGATCGTCCCCCGGGCGGCCGGGCCGGGCTCACCCGGCGCCGAGCAGGCGGGCCGCGAGGGCGGCGTAGTGCCCGCCGAGCTCCTGCGGGGTCCAGCGTCCGCCGGGCTCGTACCAGCGGGCCACGTCGATCCCCAGCGAGAGCACCGCGGCGGTCGCCGCCCGCACGTCGGGCACGGTGAACACGCCCGCCGCCGCGCCGCGCCGCACCAGCCCGCGCACGGCCTCCTCGGTCTCGCGGCGCAGGACGAGCACCTCGGCCCGGTGGGCGTCGGTGAGGGCCCCCAGCTCGTACTGGACCACGCGGGCCAGCGTGCGGTGCTCGGCGTGCCAGGCGGTGAAGTCCCGGACCAGCGTCGCGAGCGCCGCCCGGGGGTCGGGGTCGGCGACGGCGGCGAGCACGAGCTCGCGGGCCAGCACGTGCCCGCGGCGGGAGAGGGCGAACAGGACGTCCTCCTTGCCGGCGAAGTGCACGTAGAGGGCGGCCGTGCTCAGGCCCGAGCCCTGGGCGATGTGCTTGATCCCGGTGCCGTGGAAGCCACGCGCGGCGAACGACTCCAGCGCCGCGGCCACGATCCGCCGGCACGTCGGGTGGGGCCACTCCGCCCAGGGGTCGGGGGCCGCGGGGGTCTGCTTGACCGGGTCCGGCACGGCTCGTAGCTTACTGATCGATCAGTAAGTTCGTGCACGACCGTGAGGAACGACGATGCCGCAGGCCCGCGACCTGATCCTGTCCCGGCGGGAGCTGGAGTTCCTCCTGTACGACTGGCTCGACGTCACCGCGCTGACCGCGCGCCCGCGGTTCGCCGCGCACTCCCGCGAGACGTTCGACGCGGTGCTCGAGCTGGCGGCCGACATCGCCACCGAGAAGTTCGCGCCGCACAACAAGCGCAACGACGCCGAGGAGCCCCGCTTCGTCACCACCGACGGGGTCGGCCGCGTGGAGCTGCACGACGAGGTGGCCCCCGCGCTGCGGGCCGCCGCCGAGGCCGGGCTGCTGTCCGCGACCATGGACGAGCAGGCGGGCGGGCTGCAGCTGCCCTACGTCGTCGGCGTCGCCCTGCAGGCCTGGTTCCACGCCGCGAACGTCGGGACCTGGGCCTACGCGATGCTCACCGTGGCGAACGCGAACCTGCTGCTCGCGCACGCCGCGCCCGAGCTGGTCGACGCCTACGTCCCGGCCATGCTGGAGGGGCGCGCGCACGGCACCATGTGCCTGTCCGAGCCGCAGGCGGGGTCCTCGCTGGCCGACATCACCACCCGGGCCGAGCCCGCCCCCGACGGCACCTACCGGGTGACCGGCACGAAGATGTGGATCTCCGGCGGGGACCACGAGCTGGGCGAGAACATCGTCCACCTGGTGCTGGCGAAGGTCCCCGGCGGACCGGCCGGGGTGCGCGGGATCTCGCTGTTCCTGGTCCCGAAGATCCTGCCCGACGGGACCCGCAACGACGTCGCGCTCACCGGGGTCAACCACAAGATGGGCTACCGCGGCACGGTCAACACGCTGCTGAGCTTCGGCGAGTCCGGCGGCGCGGTCGGGCACCTCGTCGGGGCCGAGGGCCGGGGGCTCGCGCTCATGTTCCACATGATGAACGAGGCCCGGGTCGGCGTCGGCGCGGGCGCGGCCGCGCTGGCCTGCACCGGCTACCTCAAGTCCCTCGACTACGCCCGCGGGCGGCCGCAGGGCCGGCCCGCCGGCGCCAAGGACCCGTCCGCGCCGATGGTGCCGATCGTGCGCCACGCCGACGTGCGCCGGATGCTGCTGGCCCAGAAGGCCTACGCCGAGGGCGCGCTGGCCCTGGTGCTCTACTGCGGGCGGCTGGTCGACGAGGAGCGCACCGGGCCCGACCCCGAGGGCGCCCACCTGCTGCTGGAGACCCTGACCCCGATCGCGAAGAGCTGGCCGTCGCAGTGGGGGCTGGAGGCCAACGCGCTCGCCATCCAGGTGCAGGGCGGCTACGGCTACACCCGCGAGTACGACGTCGAGCAGCACTACCGCGACAACCGGCTCAACCCGATCCACGAGGGCACGCACGGCATCCAGGCCGCGGACCTGCTGGGCCGCAAGGTCGTGATGGCCGGCGGCGCCGGGTTCGCCGCGCTCTGCGACCGCGTCCGCGACACCGTCGCACGGGCCGGCGAGGACGGCGGCACCGCCGACGAGGCCGCACAGCTGGGCGCCGCGCTGGACCGGCTCGTCGAGGTGACCGGGCTGCTGCACGACCACCCCGACGTCGAGGCCCGGCTGGCCAACGCCGGCGTCTACCTGGAGGCGGCCGGGCACGTCGTCGTCGCGTGGCTGTGGCTGGACCAGGTGCTCGCCGCGGCCGGACGCGAGGACGACCTCGCCCGCGGCAAGCGCGCGGCCGCCCGCTTCTTCTTCCGCTTCGAGCTGCCGAAGGTCGGGCCCTGGCTGGAGCTGCTGGCGTCGCTGGACCGCACGACGCTGGACACCGACCCGGACTGGCTCTGACCGTTCACCTCGGCCTTCCCGGGGAGTCCGCGACCAGCCACCGGCCGGCCTTCTCGCCCTCCTCGACGAAGTCGGAGCCGATGAAGGTCCGGACCAGGCCCGGGTCGGTGGAGTCGATCGCGCGGTCGGTCAAGACGACGGGGATGTTGGCGCGCCGGGCCTCCTGCAGGACGGTGTCCCAGCCGGTCTCGACGACCGGGCTGAAGGCGATCACGTCGACCTGCTGCTGGATGAAGGACCGGATCGCCTTGATCTGGTTCTCCTGCTTCTGCCGACCGTCGGAGAACTTCAGGTCGATCCCGGCCTCCTTCGCCGAGTCCTGGATCGAGGTGGTGTTGGCGGTGCGCCACCCGCTCTCCGCGCCGACCTGGGCGAAGCCCAGGGTGAGCGTGTCCTGGGCGGCTCCGCCCGCGCCGCTGCCGCCGTCCGAACCGCAGGCGGCGAGGCCCGCGGTGAGGACGAGTGCGGCGGCGGCACCGGCGAGGCGGCGCACGGTGCGGCGCCCGCGGGGCGCCGTCCTGGTGATGGTCGTCGTCGACATCGGGTTCCTCCGGGTGGTGCGCAGCGGTGCGCGGCCTGTCGGGCGGCGAGCAGTTGTTAGCGCGAACACATCGAGCGGTCAAGACGTGCCGTGTGCTCGATGTCCAGGCGAAGGAGCATTGACACGGCCCATGTGAGCGCTAACATCGTCGCCGGTCCGGCCGGTGCCCACGGCTTGCGCGGACCGCCCGGTGGGCGCCGCCGCCCGACGGGCGCGACACGACGACGAGGTGGTGGCCGTGCAGCACTCCAGGTCCGTCCGGGTCCACCGGGCGCACGTCCGCCCGGCCGCAGCCGGCCCGCGGCGCGTCCGGTGACGGGGGCGCGCGCACTCGTCGTCCGGCGGCCCGGCGAGATCGGGGTGGTCGACACCGCAGGCGAGGGTCCCCCGGCCCACGGCGAGGTCCGCGTCGCCGTCGCCTACGCCGGGATCTGCGGGTCCGACCGCGAGATCGTCGCCGGCACCCGCGCCGCGGGCTTCGTCCGCTACCCGGTGGTGCCGGGCCACGAGTGGTCCGGCACCGTCGTCGAGCTCGGCCCGGGGACCGACCCGCGGCTGCTCGGCCGGCGCGTGGTCGGCGAGGGGTTCCGGTTCTGCGGCGCCTGCACGGCGTGCCGGCGCGGCGACACGAACCTGTGCCTGTCCGGCTACGACGAGACGGGCTTCACCCGGCCCGGCGCCTGCGCCGACGAGCTGCGGCTGCCCGCGCGGCTGCTGCACGTGCTCCCCGACGACGCCGACCTGCGCGCCGCCGCCCTCATCGAGCCGGCCGCGTGCATGGCCGAGGCGGTCCTGGCCGCCCGCCCGCGGCCGGGGGAGCGGGTCGCCGTCGTCGGCGGCGGCACCCTCGGGCTGCTCGCCGTGCAGCTGCTGGCCGCCCACAGCCCGGCCGAGCTGCTCGTCGTCGACCCGCGACCGCGTCCCGAGGCACTGGCCTGCGGGGCGGGCGAGGTCCGCACGCCGGCGGCCGCGCGGTCCGGCGCCGGACGCTTCGACCTGGTGCTGGAGGCCGCGGGCGCCCGGGGGACCGGCCGGCTCGCGGTGTCGCTCGCCCGCCGCGGCGGGCGGGTCGTGCTGACCGGGCTGTTCGGCGGCGCCGACGACGACCTGCCACCCGCCGAGCTGGTGTCGGCGGCCGTCACCGTGCACACCGTGTTCGGGGCGCCGTCGCGGGCCTGGACGGAGGCGGTGTCGGCGTTCGTCGACGGCCGGCTGCGCCCGCTCGCGCTGGTCAGCGACGTGCACGTGCTCGAGGACGCCCGCGGGCTGCTCACCCCCGACGCGCCGGTGCCCGGCGGCAAGGTGCTGCTGCACCCCTGACCGGTCAGGCCGCCCCGACGACGTCGAAGCCGGTCGTGACGAGCCCGTCGCCGGCGGCACGCTGGACGTGCGGCGCCGAGACCGCGATCGCGGTGACCCCGGGCAGCGGGGTGGCGGCCGCGCGCAGCGCCCGCGCCGCCGTCCGCAGGATCGCCGCGGCCCGCGCGGGCGGGCCGGCCGGCGAGCGCACCACCGACAGGCAGACCCGCTGGCGGGCGCCCCCGGGCGGGCGCGACCAGGTCAGGACGAGCACGTCGGCGTCGGGCCGCGCGGTGACGTCGTAGGACCCGCCGATCCCGGGCAGGGCGACGACGGTCTCGAAGGTGATGCCGAGCGCGGCGAGGTCCGGGTCGGCGGCGAGGAGCAGCAGGACCGCGTCGCGGGCGCGCTCGGCCGGGTCCGGCGTCATGGGACACGCTCCGGCGGTGGTGTCGTGCGGCCGCCGGGTCGCGACCGCTGCGTCCACGACGCTAGGCCCCGCCGCCCCAGCGGCCGGCCAGCCCCGGGCAAGCGGTGGGTAAACGAGGCGTCCGCGCGGCGCACCCGGACCGGCTCAGCGGGCCGCCGCGACCAGGTCCGGATGATGCAGCGCGGCCACGTCGGGATGGGCGCGCAGCCGTGCCTTCAGCAGGTTGTCGCCGAACGTCGCGCTGATCGGGTTGGCCGGGTCGTCGGTCACCCCGCGCGCCCGCGCGGCCAGCTCCGGCGGCAGCGTGATGCGGGGGACGGTGGAGCCCAGCGCCGGGTTGAAGAAGAACGGGACCGACAGCCGCGTCTCGCCCTCGGGCGGGGACACCACCCGGTGCACGGTCGCGCGCAGGTAGCCGTCGGTGGCGTACTCCAGCAGCTCCCCGATGTTGACGACGAACGCGCCGGGCACCGGGGGCGCGTCGATCCAGCCGTCGCCGTGACGGACCTGCAGGCCGCCGCGGCCCGGCTCGACCATCAGCAGGGTCAGCACCCCGGGGTCGGAGTGCGCGCCGACGCCCTGCCCGCGCTCGTCGCGGCCCGGGTAGCGGATGAGCTTGATCAGGGTGGAGGGCCGGTCGCCGAAGGCGGAGTCGAACACGTCGGCGGGTGCGCCCAGCGCGACCGCCCAGGCCCGCACCAGGCGCCGCGCGACCGTGGTGCAGCGGCGCTCCCAGTCGGTGAAGACCTCCCGCAGCGACGGCTGCGCGGCGGGCCAGAGGTTCGGCCCCTCCAGGCGCAGCCAGCCGGGGCCGTCCGGGGCGTCGACCCGGTCGCGCTCCGCCCCGATGTCGATCTGCTCGCGCCAGTCCACCGCGCCCTGCGTCAGCTCCCCGCCGGTCCGGGTCCAGCCGCGGAACTGCGGGCTGCGCAGCATCTCCACGGCCCGCTTGTCGGCCTCGGGCAGGGCGAAGAACCGGCGCGCCTCGGCGAGGGCCGCGTCGCTGACCGCGTCCGGGATCCCGTGGCCGACCAGGTGGAAGAACCCGATCTCGTGGGTGGCGGCGAGCAGGTCGGCGCGGAACGCACGGGCCGCGTCCGGGCCCGCGTCGAGCCGGGACAGGTCCAGGACGGGCAGCCGGTCGGTCACGGGGTCCATCCTGCGCGCGGGACGGGCACGGGGCGACCCCCGGCCGGGTGGCCGGGGGCCGGCGCCGTCAGGCGTGCACGTCCGACGGGTGCGTGGCCAGCGGGGTCACCGTCATCGTCATGTACGGGAACAGCGGCAGGCCCCAGAGGATCTCGTGGAGCTGCTCGTTGTCCCGCACCTCGAAGATCGACAGGTTCGCGTACTCGCCGACGCAGCGCCAGATGCTCACCCACTCCCCGGAGCGCTGCCACTGCTGCGACCAGGCCTTCTCCCGGGCCAGCAGGTCGGCCCGGGCGTCGGCGTCCATGTCGGCGGGCAGGTCGACCTCCATCCGGACGGCGAAGCGCGCCATCAGGCGGGGTCCAGCGCGAAGTCGTAGGTGACCTCGTTGCCGGTGCCGCTCGCGGCCGGGCCGGGACGCAGGATCAGCTCGGGCTTCACGGCCTGGGCGACGTCGTCGCCGACGTAGTCGCCGCCGTCGAAGTACAGCTGGGTGGTGACCAGGTCCTTGCCCGGCGCGGACACCTTGAGGTGCAGGTGCGCGGGCCGCCACGGGTGCCAGCCGGCCGCGGAGATGAACGCGCCGGTCGAGCCGTCGGTCGGGATCTGGTACGGCGCGGGCTGCATCGTGTGGAAGGCGAAGTGCCCGTCGGCGCCGGTGCGGATGACCGCGCGCAGGTTCCACTCCGGGATGCCGGGGGCGAACTGGGAGTAGAAGCCGTCGTCGTCGGCGTGCCAGAGGTCGACCGTCGCGCCCTCGACCGGGGTCCCGTCGAGGTCGGTGACGGTGCCCTGGAACAGCAGCGGGGTGCCCTTCTCGCCGTCCCGCATCGGGACGGTGGTCTCGGAGTCGAACTCGGGCGCGCCGGGCACGTAGTAGGGCCCCTCGATGGTGCCGACGGCGCCCTTGCGGTCGGCGTTGGCGACCTCCTCGACGACGTGCTCGACGAACACGTCGAGGAACAGCGGCCACTCGCCGTCGGCGCCGACCTGGATCAGCCACGCCTTGAGCGCGTCGTACTCGGCGTAGGTCACCTGGTGGCGGCGGACGACGTCGTGCAGGGCGGCCAGGGTGTCGGTGGCGATCGCGGACACGCGGGCGGGGTCGACGGCGCCGCCCGAGCGCTCCTTCTTCGCGAACGTCGCGGTGGCGTTCGCGCCGGAGCCGGCGGCGGTGGCGGTGGCGGTCTCGGTCATGGCGGTTCCTTCGTGGTGTGGTGGTGGCCCGGGTGGATGGTCAGGTGTCGGTGCGGTAGCGGGCGAGCTTGTCCGGGTCGACGTCCACGCCGAGCCCGGGCCCGGTGGGGACGCGCAGCTCCCCGCCGGTGATGCGCAGCGGCTCGGTGAGCAGGTCGTCGGCCATGTCCAGGTAGTTCGACAGCTCCCCGGCGCGGCGGCTGGTGT
Organism: Pseudonocardia spirodelae; assembly: GCF_037727765.1. Lineage (NCBI taxonomy): Bacteria > Bacillati > Actinomycetota > Actinomycetes > Pseudonocardiales > Pseudonocardiaceae > Pseudonocardia > Pseudonocardia spirodelae. The sequence goes on from NZ_JBBJUP010000007.1 coordinate 233,965, forward strand.
GCCGGTGCGCGGCGCCGAACGCGACCGTGCAGGCCGTGCCGAGCTGGCCGTCGATCTGGTTGCCCATGACGACCTCGGTGCCGAGGCCCTCGCACAGGTGCAGCACCCGCTGCGAGCCGGTGAACCCGGTCCGCGCGGTCTTGATGCTGATCATGGTCGCGGCGCCGTCGAGCAGCTCGCGGGTCACCTCGCCGGGGCGGGTGGCGGACTCGTCGGCGACGGTCGGGACGCTCGTGCGGGCGGTGAGCCAGCGCCGTCCGAGGACCTGGTCGGCGGGCATGAGCTCCTCGGACAGGGTCAGCCCGAGGTCGGCCATCTCGTCCAGCGCGCGGGCGGCCTCGGGTGCGGTCCAGCCGCGGTTGCCGTCGACGTAGAGCTCGACGTCGGGGCCCAGCGCCTCGCGCAGCGCCCGGCACGCGCCGGTGTCGAGCGAGACGGGGCGGCGGCCGACCTTGACCTTGAAGGTGGTGACGCCGTGCTCGTCGCGCATGCGCTGCGCCTCGGCGACCATGACGTCGTCGGGGGCGAAGCCGACCATGTGCGACACCCGCATCCGGTCGGTGTACCCGCCGAGCAGCTCCGAGACGCCGACGCCGAGGCGGCGCCCGATGACGTCCCAGACCGCCATGTCCAGTGCCGCCTTCGCGGTCGGGTTGCCGACGGTCCGGTCCAGCACCGCGTGCAGGCGCTCGCGCTCGAACACGCTGAGCCCCACGACCTCCGGCGCGAACACGGTGTCGATCACGGTGCGGATCGAGGCCTGGGTCTCGCCGTAGGTGTAGGGGCGCGGCGGTGCCTCCGCGACGCCGACGACGCCGTCCTCGGCGTGCACCCGCACGAGCACGTGGTCGGCGGTGTGCACCTCGCCCGAGGCGAACCGCAGCGGCTTGCGGTACGGCACGGCGAACGGGATCGCCTCGACGGCGACGATCTTCACTGCGGTCCTCCGGATACGGTGGCGGGACGGGGGTCCAGCTCGGCGGCGCGGTCGGCGAGCACGGCGAGCAGGCGGTGCAGGGCGGGGGAGTCGTCGTGGGCGCGCCAGGCCAGCGCGAGGTCGACCGGCAGCACCCGGTCGAGGTCGGCGTAGACGACGCCCTCGGTCCCCAGCGCGCGCACCGACTCCGGCAGCAGCGCGACGCCCGCGCCGGCGGCGACGTGGGTGAGCAGGATCGGGGTGTCGCGGGCCTCGGCGCGGCGGCGCGGCAGGAACCCGGCGTCCAGGCAGCCCTGCACGGCGACCGAGTCCACCACCGAGCCCGGGGCGCCGTAGGCGACGAAGTCGTCGTGGCGCAGCTCGGCGAGGGTGATGGTCGCGGCCTCGGCGAGGCGGTGCCCCGCGGGCAGCGCCGCGATCAGCCGCTCCCGCGCGACCGGGCGGGTCGCGAGGTCCGGGCGCACCACCGGCGGGCGCAGCACGGCGAGGTCGATGCGGCGCTCGTCGAGCGCGTCCTCCTGGGCGGCGGTGAGCAGGCCGGGCCGGAAGCGCAGGGTGACCCCCGGCATCCGGCGCCCGGCGACCCGGGCCATCCGGGGCAGCAGCCGGTACGCGGCCAGGTCGGTCGCGCCGATCGTCACCACGCCCTCGGTGCCGGCGGCGACCTGCTCGACCCGGCGCCGCGCGTCCTCGACGCCGGCGAGGATGCGGCGGGCGTCCTCCAGCAGCGACGCCCCGGCCGGCGTCAGGTCCACGCGGCGGGTGGTGCGCTCGAACAGCGTCGCACCGACCTGGTTCTCCAGCTGGCGGATCGCCTGGGACAGCGGCGACTGGGCCATGTGCAGCCGCTCGGCCGCCCGGCCGAAGTGCCGGGTCTCGGCGACCGCGACGAAGTAGCGCAGCTGTCGCAGGTCCATGTCGTCACCTCCCTCGTCGTCCGGTGCTTCCCACGGTAGATCGCGAACCTTGTAGGGACAAAGACCGGATCGAGTCCGATCCGGATGCCTGGTAGCTGAATGCGGCTCAGGCAGGGACGGGCCGGGTGTCGGCCCGCGCGTCGACGCCGTGGATCCAGCCCAGCCACGGGTCGAGGCCGGCCAGGCGCTCGTCGCGGGCCGTGGCCGCGGGGCCCTCGGGCAGGTGCAGCAGGTCGCTGGTGACCAGCGAGCTGCGCTGGATCTGGCGGGTGCGCGCGCGGCGCAGCCGCTGGTAGCGGTCGAACGCCCCGGCGTGACCGCCGTCGAGCGCCCCCGGGCGGGCCAGCAGGTCGGCGAGCACGACGGCGTCCTCGATGGACTGGTTCGCGCCCTGGCCGTGGTGCGGGAGCATCGTGTGCGCGGCGTCGCCGAGCAGCACGATCCGGCCGTCGGCCCAGCGCGACAGCGGCGGCAGCGTGTAGAGCGGCCAGTGCGGGGACTGCGGGACCGCGGTCAGCATCTGCACGACGCCCGGTGCCCACCCGGCGAAGGCCCGTTCCAGGGTGCCGGGGTCGGTCTCGGTCGGCCCGGCACCGCCGGGCCACGGGGTCGGCCCCTCCAGGACGGCGAAGAAGTTGACCGCCTCGGCCCGGGCGCCGATCGCGTAGTGCAGCACGTGCGCGTCCGGACCCATCCAGAACTGGATGGCGCCGGGGTCGGGCAGCAGCGGCATGTCGGCGACGTCGACGATCCCGCGGAAGGCCGACGTGCCGGTGTAGACCGGGCGCGCGTCGGGCGCGACCCGGGACCGCACGCGCGAGTGCACGCCGTCCGCGCCGACGACCACCGAGCCGTGCACCCGCTCGCCCGAGGCGAGCGTGACGGTGGCCCCGTCGGCGCCGGACTCGACGTCCACGACCTCGCTCGCGAGGCGGATCATGCCCTCCGGGCAGGCGCAGGCGAGGACCCGCTGGAACTCGGCGCGGTGGATGCCCAGGTAGGGGGCGCCGAAGCGGCGGCGGTAGCTGCCGTCGATCCCGACCGGGAACGCGGTGACCCGCCGCCCGTCGCGCCAGTCCCGGTGGATCAGCTCGGTGGGCTGGGCGGAGACCTCCTCCAGCTCGCCGAGCAGGCCCAGCTCGTCCATGAAGCGCAGCCCGTTCGCCGACAGCGCCACCGCGGCGCCGACCTCGCGGAGCTCCCCGGCCCGTTCCAGGACCGTCACCCCGACACCGCGCGCCTGCAGGGACAGCGCCAGGGTCAGGCCCCCGATCCCGGCACCCACGATCGTCACTGATCCGTTCACACTCGGAGCCTGGCACACATTCCGGGCCGTGATTCCTCTGCGAATCGTCTGGATCAGGACCGCTTTCGGCACGAGCCCGCAGCACCCTTCTCCCGGCCGCCGGGCTCGGCCACGATCGTCGCGTCCCCCCGCAGAGCTCGACGAGGAGTGATCGATGTCCGAGACGTTCGTGCTGGTGACCGGCGCATGGCACGGGGGCTGGGCCTGGCGCCCGGTCGCCGAGCGACTGCGTGCGGCGGGCCACCGCGTGCTGACCCCGACCCTGCCCGGGCTGCACGACGGCGACGACCCCACCCGCCACCACCTGTCCGACACCGTGGACGCGGTCGTCGACCTGATCGAGTCCCACGACCTGACCGACGTGACGCTGGTCGGGCACAGCTGGGGCGGCTACGTCATCACCGGCGCGGCGCACCGCGTCGCGTCGCGGCTGCGCAAGCTCGTGTACTGGAGCGCGTTCGTGCCCGCGGCGGGCCGTTCGCTCAACGACGAGGTCCCGCCGCCGTACCAGGAGCTGTTCGCCGCGCAGGCCGCCGCGTCCGGGAACAACTCGGTCGTGCTGCCGTTCGAGGTCTGGCAGCAGGCGTTCATGAACGACGCCGACGAGCCCGTCCAGCGCCTGGTGCACGAGCTGCTCGTGCCGCACCCGATGCAGTACTTCACCGAGACCGTCGAACCCATCGACCCGGCGACGCTCGGCGTGCCGGTCGCCTACGTGCTCTCGGCCGACGACGTCGCGCTCCCGCCGGGGGAGTACGGCTGGGACCGCTTCGCCGCGCGCCTCGGGGTCACCCCGGTGAGCGCGCCGGGCAGCCACGAGGGCTGCTTCACCGCCCCCGACGGGCTCGCCGAGGCCCTGCTCAAGGCCTGAGCGTCCGCTCCCCACCACCACGGACGGCCCCCTCGACGCGGATCGCGACGAGGGGGCCGTCCGGCGTGCGGTGCGTGCTCAGCCGGTGGGGGACTCCTGCGCGCCGTCGCCGGGCGCCGGGTCCTGACCGGGCTGGTTCGGCGGGAACCGCAGCGGCGGCAGCCCCTGCAGCGGCGGCTGCGGGAGGTTGCCCACCTCGGCCGGGACCGGGGCGTCCTGCAGCGGGTTGCCGACCGGCGCCAGCGGGTCGGCCGGCGCGAACGTGTCCGGGGTCGCCAGCCCGCCGGAGTCGGTGCCGTCGAAGGACTCCGTGCGGTCGCAGCCGTCGAGCATGACGGTCAGCGGGCCGTCGGTGTGCACGTCGAGCCGGGCGTCGCAGCCCACCCCGGCGCGCTCCGGGTCCACCGTCACGGCGCCGACCCCGGCCGAGCGGATCTCCAGCACGTCCTGCGCGTCGGCGTCCACCGGCGCGTCGAGGTGGCGGAACTCCCGCAGGTAGGGGTTGACCGGCGAGAACGTGCCCTCGGTCTGCCCGACCTCCCGCTGCGACGGCGGCACCGGCGCGTCCGCCCTGCCCTGCCCGCGGGTGACCACGTCGACCGCGCCGAGGCGCTGCGGGTCGCGGGTCGTGATGCCCGAGAGCCAGTAGGCGTGGTCGGCGACCAGCCCGGATCCGGGGTCGTCCATCAGCGGGTTGCGCACGAAGGTGACGTGCTGCGGGTCGACCGCGCGGTGGCCGTCGGCCAGGTGGTCCAGCGCCAGGTCCCACATGCCGTTCTTGCACATCACCAGGTGCTCGGCGGCGAGCCCGACGTGGCTGACGAACTCGTAGTCGTAGTCGCCCGTGGCGTAGGCGTCGGCGCGCTCGCGGGTGATCGTGTACGGGATGAAGTCGTCGTTGACCCCGGCCCACTCGATCACCGGCTGGTTGCGCCGGCTCGGCAGCAGCGCCGAGATCTTCGACCCGGGCTCGTGCCGGGTCAGCGAGTCGACGCCCGCGGTCTCGGAGACCTCGTCGGCGACCCCGTTCAGGCCGGGGAACGACGGCGCCACGTTCAGGCCGTCGCAGATGAAGGCCGCGGAGAACACGTCGGGGAAGCTCAGCGACAGCTTGTTCGCCGTGTAGGCGCCGGAGGAGAACCCGCCCATCGAGGTGCGCTCGGTGTCGAGGTCGTAGTGCCGGCGCGCGTCGGCCAGCGCCTCGAACACGCTCGCGCCGCCCTGGCCGTAGCCCCAGTTGTCGGCGCCGCGGAAGTCGACGTCGATCACCATGGTGGGGTCGCCCGCGCGGTCGGCGAAGGCACGGTAGAGGTCGCGGTCGCCCGCGACGTCGTCGCCGGGACGCAGCGCGTAGCCCTGGGTCCAGACCATCGACGCGTAGCCGTGCTCGGGCGCGGGGGCCTCGGGCACGTAGACCATGTAGCGCTGCATGCGCCCGGCCAGGTCGGGGACGCAGTCGTCGCGGCACGGGTAGCCGAAGGACAGGCTGGGCCGCTGGTCGCCCGAGCCGTCGCCGGAGCCGGTCGCGATGCCGCCCTGCTGGGTGCCGGTGCCCGGGGCGGGGCCGCCCGGGTCCGAGGGCAGCCGCCGTCCCTGCTCGGACTCGAAGTGCGAGGCGAACACGCGGGTCATGTAGCCGCTGGTGGGCACGCCGGACTCGTCGTCGGCGCCGGCCGCGAGCCTGCCGAAGTCGACGTCGGCGAAGAACTCGCCGATGTCGCCGTTCGCGATCGCGCGCTTCTGGTCGTTGTCGCGGTACGGCGCCTCGAACGGCTCGTGGAAGCGGAACGCGACGTCGAAGAACGCCGACGGTGTCGGGTCGCCGAGCACGGCGCCGCCGGGGTGGGTCTCGTCGGCGGTGGCCTGCGGGACGAGGTAGGCGCCGGCGTCGCGGTCCCACAGCCCGGCCGCGGCGGCGACGCGCCGGGTGCCGGTGCCCGGGTCCCACGCGGCGTGCGGGACGAGGATCTCGACCTGGCGCCGTTCGACGTCGACGTGCACCCGCGGCGCGTCCGGCAGCGTCGCGCCGGTGGCGGCGTCGGTGACGTCGCCCTCGGAGCCGTGCACGGTCACGAACCGGTCCGCGGGCAGCACGGTGTTCGCGCCGTGCGGGGCCTCGCGCGGGACGTCCGAGTCGCCGAGCGCCAGGGTCAGCCCCAGCAGCTCCGGGTCGGTCATCGTGTTCATGGTGACCCGGAACGCCGTCGCGTCGCCCTCGGGCCGCATCCGGACCTCGAGGATGTCCGCGGCGTTGCGCCGGTAGGCCGGGTCCTCGGGGTAGGTGTAGCCGCGCAGCAGGGTGTCGTTGGGCCAGCGGTACTGGTTGCCGCCGCCCTCGTCGTCGTAGACGCAGCCCTGGTGCACGTACTCGCCGTGCCGGTACGCGCTGGTCATGCAGATGCCGACGGGGTCGGCGGACCAGATGCCGGTGTTCTCGAGCTGGGGGGCGTCGGCGGCGGGGGCGCGCAGCAGGTCGGGACCAGCGGTGTCGGCGTGGCCCGGCGGGGCGGCCAGCGCGGAGCCGGCGCCGACGGCGGCGCCGGCCAGCAGCCCGGCGACGAGGAGCGCGACGCCGGCTCGTGTCGTCTTCTTCATGGGGAGCCTTCCACCGGCGCCGTCCGGTCACGCGTCGCTGCGTGACAGGGATCGGACGACCCGTCGGTGATCACCACAACGGCCCGGGCGTGGCCCGGTGACGTGCGACGACGAGCTTTCGTTACTCCGAATGGACTAAGACTCTGGGCGTCTGTGTCCGGGCCCGCCGGTGCCGGCGGTCCGGGGCACCAGCACCGGCACGAGCCGCACCAGCACCACCATCGCGACCAGCTCGACGAGGGTCTGGGTGACCACCGCGAGCGGCGCGAGCGCGAGCGCCCCGGGCAGGGCGAGTGCGAGCGGCAGCACCACCAGCGAGTTGCGCGTCGCGACCGAGAGGACCACCGCGCGGGCCGCGGCGACGTCGAGCCGCGCCGCCCGCGCCGCGGCCAGCCCGACCGCCACGGCCGCGACGACGAACACGACGTAGAGCGGGACCACCCGGAGCAGGGCGGTGACCCGCGACCCGACCGCCGCGATCTGCGACCCGACGACCACCGCCAGCGTCGCCACCATCAGCGGGACCATCGCCCCGGCCGTGACGCGCCCGGCCGCGACACCGGCCCGGTGCCGGCGCGCCGAGGCCTGCACCAGCGCGGCCGCGGCCAGCGGGAGCACGATCAGCACGACGAACGCCTCGGCGAACGGCCACGGGTCGATCACGGCGAGGGCGCCGGGCCCGGCGAGCAGGTACAGGTAGCCGGGCAGCAGCAGCACCTGCACGGCCATCAGCGCCGGTGCCGCCGCGAGCAGCCGTTCCTGCGCGCCGCCGGCGAGCCCGGTGAAGACGATGACGTAGTCGATGCAGGGGGTCAGCAGCACCAGCAGCACGCCGAGCAGCAGGCCCCGGTCGTCGGCGACGAGTCGCGACAGCGCGGCCACGACCAGCGGGAGCAGCACGAAGTTCGCGACCAGCACGGTCACCAGGAACCGCCCGTCGGTCAGCGCCCGCCCGGCCCCGGCCAGCGGGACCCCGAGGAACGTCGCGAACAGCAGCAGGGCCAGCACCGGGGTGATCGCCGACGCCAGCGCGGGGGCGAGCCCCGGCGCGCCGAGGCCGAGCGCGGCGCCCGCGGCGATCGCGGACAGGTACAGGGCGATCTGGTGGCGGTCCCACCAGGCGACGAGCGCGGGCATCGGGGAGCGCTCAGTCCTCCCCGCCCGCGGAGGCGTAGGCGGCGCGCGCCGCGTCGCCGAGGTCCGCGGCGTAGGAGACGTCGGGGGTGTCGCCGCCCTGCTGGAGGCCACCGGTGACGGCGAGGATCTCCGTGCCGTCCGGGCCGGTCAGCCAGGGGCCGCCGCTGGTGCCGTCGTCGAGGCCGGGCTCGGGCAGCTCCCACTGGCCGGGCTCGGGGGAGTCGACGGTCCCGGACACGGTGGTCGCGGCCGGGTCGCCGTCGTTGTAGCCGACCGCGGTGACGGTCGGCCCGGTCGGCGCGGAGCCGTCGTCCTGCGCGGTGGTGTCCGGGTCGGGCGCCGGCGCGAGCCGGTAGGCGCCGGTGAGCTGCTGGACCGGGGGCGACCCGGGCTGCTCGACGGTCAGGAACGCGACGTCGGAGGCGGGGTCGCCGCTCTGCTCCCAGCCGGGCGGGACGGTCGCCGCGGTCACGGTCCAGTAGCCGTAGGGGGCGGTGCCGTCGTCGTAGCCGGGGGCGAAGGACATCCCGGTGCGGGCGGGGGACCCGTCGCCGTCGGCGACGCAGTGCGCGGCGGTGACGACGAGGTCCCCGGCCGCGGAGGTGACGACCGCCGCGGAGCAGTAGTGCTCCCCGGGGTCGTCGGCCGGCCCGGCGAACAGGGCACCGGTCGCGGGGCGCGCCGCGGTCACCGGTGCCGCCACCGCGGCCGTCGTCGCGGGCTCCGGGGCCGGGGCGGGCGCGGCGGCGGTGGGCGCGGGACGGCCGGCGAGCACGGCCGCGGCGAGCACGGCGGCACCCAGCGCGCCCGCGGCGAGCAGCCGGGTGCGGCCGCGGGCCGCCCGTCCGGGGATGCGCACGTCCACCTCCTCGCCGCCGGTACCGTCGGTGATCGACGGTAGAGGGCAGCGGGGCGCGGCGTCGGCCGGGCCGCATGTGGACGTGCTGTGAATCCGCCCGGCGGGCGCGGCGGCGAGGGGAGCGGACCAGGGTGGACGCGGACGTGATCGTCGTCGGGGCGGGCCTGGCCGGCCTCGTCGCCACCCACGAGCTGACCCGGCGGGGCAGGCGGGTCGCGGTGCTCGACCAGGAGAACGCGGCCAACCTCGGCGGCCAGGCGTTCTGGTCGTTCGGCGGGATCTTCCTCGTCGACAGCCCCGAGCAGCGCCGGATGCGCATCCACGACTCCGTCGAGCTGGCCTGGGGCGACTGGCAGGGCAGCGCCGCGTTCGACCGCCTCGACGACGAGGACGTCTGGGCCGCCCGCTGGGCACGCGCCTACGTCGACTTCGCCGCCGGACAGAAGCGCTCCTACCTGGCCGGGATGGGCATCTCGTTCCTCCCGACGGTCGGGTGGGCCGAGCGCGGCGACCTCACCGCCACCGGGCACGGCAACTCGGTGCCGCGGTTCCACATCAGCTGGGGGACCGGCACCGGGGTCGTCGGCCCGTTCGTCGACTCCGCGCTGCGTGCGGCCGCCGAGGGACTGGTGACCTTCCACCACCGCCACCGGGTCGACGACCTCGTCGTCACCGACGGCGTGGTGACCGGGGTGCGCGGCACGGTCCTGGCCCCCGACGACGCGCCCCGCGGCGCACCCAGCAACCGCGACGCCGCGGGGGAGTTCGCGTTCTCCGCGCCCGCGGTCGTGCTGGCCACCGGCGGGATCGGGGCCAACCACGAGATGGTGCGCCGGTTCTGGCCGGAGCGGCTCGGCACGCCCCCGGCGTCGATGATCACCGGCGTGCCCGCGCACGTCGACGGCCGGATGCTCGACATCGCCGCCGCCGCGGGCGTGCGCCTGGTCAACCGCGACCGGATGTGGCACTACACCGAGGGCGTCGTGAACTGGGACCCGGTCTGGCCCCGGCACGCGATCCGGATCCTGCCCGGACCCTCGTCGATGTGGTTCGACGCGCTGGGCCGCCGGCTGCCCGCGCCCTGCCTGCCCGGCTACGACACCCTCGGCACGCTGCGCCACCTGCGCACCACCCCGGACCTCGCCGGGCACGACCACTCCTGGTTCGTCCTCACCCAGAAGATGATCGAGAAGGAGTTCGCGCTGTCGGGCTCGGAGCAGAACCCCGACATCACCTCCGGCGGGCGCGCCGCGTTCCTGCGGGAGCGGGTGCTGAGCCGGGGCGCGCCGGGCCCGGTCGAGGCGTTCAAGGAGCACGGCGCCGACTTCGTCGTGGCCGACACGCTGGAGGAGCTCGTCGCGCGGATGAACGCGCTCACCGACACCCCGCTGCTCGACGCCGCCCTCGTCCGGTCCCAGATCGAGGCCCGCGACCGGCAGATCGACCACCCTTACAGCAAGGACGCCCAGGTCCAGGGCATCCACAACGCCCGGCGCTCGCTCGGCGACCGGATCGGGCGCGTCGCGGCGCCGCACCGGATCCTCGACCCGGGCGCCGGTCCGCTGATCGGGGTGAAGCTGCACGTGCTGACCCGCAAGAGCCTCGGCGGCGTCCAGACCGACCTGCGCTCGCGCGCCCTGGGCGCGGACGGCGAGCCGGTCGCCGGGCTGTACGCGGTCGGCGAGGCCGCCGGGTTCGGCGGCGGCGGGGTGCACGGCTACAACGCGCTGGAGGGCACCTTCCTCGGCGGCTGCGTGTTCTCCGGGCGCGCGGCCGGACGCGACCTCGCCGACGCCCTGTAGCGCCCGCCTCTCGCTCAGCGAGAGTCCGCTTCCGCGGCGCCGCCCGCGCGCCGGATGCTCGGTGCCGGCACCGGCGTCGAGGAGGACAACGTGGTCGCAGCAGGGTCGGGTACCCGCCGGGTACGGGTGGCGGCACGCCGCCCGGAGTCCGACGGCGTGGTGTCGCTCGAACTCGTCGCCCCGGACGGCGGCCGGCTCCCGGACTGGGCGCCCGGCGCGCACGTCGACCTGGTGCTGCCCGGCGGCCGCACCCGCCAGTACTCGCTGTGCGGGGACCGCTGGGACGCCCACCGCTACCGGGTCGCCGTGCTGCGCGAGCCGGACGGGCGCGGCGGCTCGGCATGGGTGCACGACCGGCTCGCCGTCGGCGACGAGATCGGCCTCGGCGGGCCGCGCAACAACTTCCCGCTGGTCCCGGCCCCGCGCTACCTGTTCGTCGCCGGCGGGGTCGGGATCACCCCGGTCCTGCCGATGATCGCGCAGGCGGACCTGCTCGGCGCCGACTGGGCGCTGCTCTACGGCGGCCGGACCCGATCGTCGATGGCGTTCACCGGTGAGCTGGCCCGCCACGGCGGACGCGTGCGCGTCGTGCCGCAGGACGAGGCGGGCCTGCTGGACCTGCCCCGCTTCCTGGGACACCCCGACGCGGGCACCCGGGTGTACGGCTGCGGGCCCGGCGGGCTGCTCGACGCCCTCGCCGCCGCCACCGCCGGATGGCCGCCGCACACCCTGCGCACCGAGCGCTTCGTCGCCCCCGCCGCCGACGGCCCGGTCCGCGACACCGCGTTCGAGGTGCACCTGGCCCGCCGCGGCGCCGCGGTGACCGTCGGGCCGGGGCGCACCGTGCTCGACGCGGTCGCCGACGCCGGGGTCGAGGTGCTCTCCTCGTGCCGGCAGGGGACCTGCGGGACCTGCGAGACGACCGTCCTGGACGGCGAGCCCGAGCACCGCGACTCCGTCCTCGACGACGACGAGCGCGCCGCGGGCGACTGCATGCTCGTGTGCGTCTCCCGCTCCCGCGGCCCGCGCCTCGTCCTGGACCTCTGACCCACCCGCCACCCGCGAAGGAGACGGCACCATGACCGCGACGCCCGCGCTCGACCACGTCCCCGCCACCGACGTCGACCCGTTCGGCACCGACGTGCTCCTCGACCCGCTGCCGTTCCACCGGTGGCTGCGCGACGCAGGCCCGGTCGTGCGGCTGACCCGCTACGACGTCGTCGCCTCCGGCCGCTACGACGTCGTGCGCGACGCGCTCGTGAACTGGCAGGACCTGCGCTCCGGGGCCGGGGTCGGCCTGGCGGACTTCCACACCGAGGCGCCGTGGCGGCCGCCGTCGCTGCTGCTGGAGGCCGACCCGCCGCAGCACGACGCGCCCCGCCGGGTGCTCGCGAAGGTCCTCGGCCCGCGCGCCCTGCGGTCGCTGCGGGAGCGCTGGGCCGCCGACGCCGCCGCGCTCGTCGACCGGGTGCTGGCCCGCGGCCCCGAGTTCGACGCCGTCACCGCCCTGTCGGAGACCTTCCCGCTGCGCGTGTTCCCCGACGCCGTCGGCCTGCCCGAGGCGGGCCGGGAGAACCTGCTGCCCTACGGCGACCTGCTGTTCAACGCGTTCGGCCCGCGCAACGCGCTGCTGGAGGACAAGCTCCCGCGGCTGGGCGAGCTGTCGGCGTGGGTGAACGCGCAGTGCGCCCGCGACGCGCTGGCCCCGCACGGCTTCGGCGCCGACATCTGGGCGGCCGCCGACCGCGGCGACATCACCCACGACCAGGCCCCGCTGGTGGTGCGCTCGCTGCTCTCGGCCGGGGTGGACACCACGGTCAACGGGCTGTCCGCGGTGCTGCACGCCGTCGCCACCCACCCGCGGCAGTGGGCGCGGCTGCGCGCCGAGCCCGACCTCGCCCGGGTCGCGTTCGACGAGGCGGTGCGCTGGGAGTCCCCGGTGCAGACCTTCTTCCGGACCACCGCGCGCGACACCGAGCTGGGCGGGGTGCGGGTCCCGGCCGGGCGCAAGGTCCTGCTGTTCCTGGGCGCGGCGAACCGCGACCCCCGGCACTGGGGCGCCGACGCCGACGACCTCGACCTCGGCCGCGACCCGTCCGGGCACGTCGGCTTCGGCATGGGGCTGCACCAGTGCGTCGGCCAGCACGTCGCGCGGCTCGAGGCCGAGTCGGTGCTGCGCGCCCTCGCCGCGCGGGTCACGACCGTCGCGCCCGCCGGGCCGCCCCGGCGGCGCCCCAACAACACCATGCGGTCCTGGGCGTCGCTGCCGCTGCGGGTCACGCCGGCGTAGGAGACTGCGCGGATGGCCCCGAACGACGGGCCCGGCGAGCCGGTGCTGGCCCGCGCGGTCCGCATCCTGTCCGTGTTCGAGCCCGGCCGGGCCGAGCTCGGCGTCACCGAGATCGCGCGCGGCGCCGGCCTGCACGTGGCGACGGCGTCGCGGCTGGTCGCCCAGCTCGTCGAGCTGGGGCTGCTGACCCGCACCGCGGGCGGGCGGCTGCGGATCGGGATGCGGCTGTGGGAGCTGGGGCAGCGGGCGTCGCCGACGCTGACGCTGCGCGAGGCCGCGCTGCCGTTCCTCGGGGACCTGCACGCCGTCGTCGGGCAGCACGTGCAGCTCGGCGTCCTCGACGGCGACGAGGTCATCTTCGTCGAGCGGCTCTCCGCGCCGCGTGCGGTGGTCAACCTGACCCGGATCGCCGGGCGGCTGCCGCTGCACGTGTCGTCCTCGGGGCTGGTGCTGCTCGCGCACGCGCCCGCCGGCCAGCAGGAACGGGTGCTGGCCGCGCCGCGGGAGCGGCTCACCGCGGCCACGGTCACCGATCCGGCGCGGCTGCGGCTGCTGCTCGCCCGGATCCGGCGCGAGGGCCACGTGGTGACCGAGGGGTACGTCCACCCGGACGCGACCGGGGTCGCCGTCCCGGTCCGGGGGCGCGACGGCACCGTCGTCGCGGCGCTGTCCACCGTGCAGCCCGCCGACGGCCGGGCGGCCGCGCTGGTCCCGGCGCTGCGCGCCGCCGCACACGGCATCGCCCGGGCCTGCGGCGCGGGGACCGGGGTCAGGGACTCGTGACCGGCGCGGGTCGCAGGGTCAGCGGCAGCAGGCCCGCGACCTCGGCCCGCAGCCGGGCCAGGACGGCGTCCTCGTCGCCGTCGAGGAGACCGAGCAGCGCCTGCTGGAACACGCCGTCGACCACGCCGTAGGCGGCGTGCGGGCTCAGCGACGGCTCGGTCGCGGACAGCTCGGCGTAGCGGGTCACGACCCGCCACACCATGTCCTCCAGGGTGCGGTCGATCTGCCCGACGGCCTCACGCAGGCTCGGCTCGAACATGCTCTGGGCGCGCAGGTCGTACCAGAGGCGGTGCATCGGGGCGTCGTCGACGAGGGTCGCGCACAGCGTGTCGGAGAACGCCCCGAGCAGGCCGGCGGGTGTCGAGGCCCCGGCGACCGCGCCGTCGTAGCGGGTCACGCAGACCGCCTTGTAGCGCCGCACGCAGTAGACGATCAGCTCGAGCTTGTCGGCGAAGTAGTAGTGCACGACGCCGTGGCTGAACGGGGAGTTCTGCGCGATCTCGCGCAGCGACGCCCGTGCGTAGCCGAGCTCGCCGAGCGTGCGCAGCGCGGAGTCGGCCAGCGCACGGCGGCGTGCGTCGTGCTTGTCGACCCGGTTCGCCGCGGGCACCCCGGCCTCCCTCCGTCGTCGCGGCACTGTAACCGACGCCGGCCCGGACCCGTCCCGGCTCCGCGGCGCTCAGCCCGGCCCGTCGCGGGCGACGAGGACGGGGCAGTGCGCGTGCGACAGCAGCGCCCGGCCGACCGACCCCAGCGGCATCCCCGCCACACCGCCGCGCCCGCGCGAGCCGACCACGACCAGCTGGGCCCATCCGGACTCGGTCACCAGGGCCCGGGCCGGGCGGTCGTGGGCGAGGACCCGCCGCACCCGCACGTCGGGGTGCTTGTCCGCCCAGGGGGCGAGCGCGTCGTCGAGCAGCCTGCGCTCGTCCTCGGCGCGCCCGTCGGGGTCGACCAGCGCCGTCACGGCCGGGTCGACGACGTCGTCGGCCCAGGCGTGCACCGCGACGACGCCGGTCCCGCGTGCGGCGGCCTCCGCGAACGCCGCGGCGAGCGCCGGCTCGGTCCACGCCGACCCGTCGACGCCGACGACGACCGGCCCGTGCGGG